>DATMKO010000141.1:0-5328 GCA_035571175.1 Steroidobacteraceae bacterium
GGGACTCCTTCGATGAGCAATCTGGATCTTAGCGCGGCCGCGCCCGGCGCGTGGCCTCCGCGGTGTATGGGTTATCGGGCCAGTAGTGCTTCGGATAGCGGCCCTTCAGATCCTTCTCCACTTCGTGGTACCCGCGCTGCCAGAAGCTCACGAGATCTCGCGTAATTTGCACCGGCCGTCCGGCGGGCGACAACAGCTTGAGCAGCAAAGGCAGCCGTCCGCCGGCAACGGAGGGCGTCTCGTGCAATCCAAATAGTTCCTGCAGGCGCACGGACAAAGTCGGAATCTCGCCGTCGAGATAGTCGATGGCTATGGCCGAGCCGCTGGGAACCATGAAATGCGTCGGCGCCTCCCGCTCCAAAATCGTCCCCTGCGCATGCGTAAGATTCGATCGCAGCGCGTTACGCAAATCCATTTTTGCGAAATGATCGCGGCGCGTGAAGCCGCCGATCCAGGGCGGCGCCCAGTCATCAAGAGTCGCGGCGAGTGCCGCGTCGGCCAGGTCCGGCCAAGGCGTGGGGGAGGGTACCTGGTATTCGCGCATCAACATCACCCGCGCGCGCCACTGCCGTAGTTCCTTGGTCCAGGGCAAGCCCGCGATTCCAATTTGCCTGAGTCCGGCAAGCGCTGCGGCCTGCACGGCGCCAGCATCCGGATCGCGAATTTCCGCCGAGTCCAATAACAGCGCACCGAGGCGGCGTTCGCGCTGCGCACGAATCGCTTGATGCTTATCGTCCCAGCGGATGTCGGCGCTTTCGAGAATCTGGGTCGCGAAATATTTCTCAAGATCCGCAATACCAATCGGTGCCGCCAGAAAAATGCGCGCCTCGCGCTCGGCGCCATCCAGTTCCGCCGCCACGATGAATTCGGATTTGGCGAGCGCTTGCGGTTCCGCAAAGCGAGCGCCCCGGCCGTTCGCCAGCAGGTACCGCGCGCCTTCACCGCGCGCTTGTCCAATACGATCGGGGTAAGCCCAGGCCAGCAGGATTCCCGCGGCTTCATGCGGATCCGCGGTATCGCGCTGACCGCGCGCGAAGTCGCGCTGCCAGTTTTCGGAGCTGCGTTGCGCCTGGGACTTGGCGCGGGCGTCCACCGTAACGCCGGCGGGCACCTCTTGGGCCGCGCCGCGCAACACGGCGACGCGCAGCCGCAAATCCGCATCGCGTGCGCCTGGAGCGGCACGCAGAATATCGCGCTCGCTCAAGATCGCCGCCAGATCGCAGGCCAAACGCGCGGCGCCCAAGTCGCGCGACTTGACCAGCATGTGCGCGAGCCGCGGATGCATGCCGAGCTTCTCGAGCATTCGGCCGTGCGGCGTGATGCGCCCGGAAGGCTCGATTGCTTCGAGCTGCCGCAACAGGTCTCGTGCCTGCGCCAGCGGCGCCGTCGGCGGCGGATCGAGCCACGCCAAGCTGTTGGCGTCCGCGCCCCAGCAGGCAAGCTCCAGAGCCAGGGGCGCAAGATCCGCGTGCAGGATTTCTGGAGGCGTTTGTGGGCGGAGGGATGCATGCGAGCCCTCCGACCACAACCGGTAGCAATCTCCGCCGCTTGTGCGGCCGGCGCGTCCGCGACGTTGATCCGCCGCGGCCTGCGATACCTTGCCGGTCACCAAGCGGCTCATGCCGGTGACGGGATCGAATTCCGCATGGCGGCGCAATCCTGAGTCGACGACGACGCGAATACCGGGAATGGTGAGACTGGTTTCGGCAATGCTGGTGGCAAGCACGACCTTGCGTTCTCCGGAGCCCGCGGCAGCCAGAGCCGCGTCCTGCGCCCCGCCCGCGAGGTCCCCATACAACGGCAATATCCTGACGGCGGTATCGAGGCTTAGGTCCTGCAGGTTAAGCTGCACGCGGCGAATCTCCGCCGCTCCGGGCAGAAAACACAAAACGTCGCCTTCGTGATCACGCAAGGCGGAGCGCACGACTTGCGCGGTCTGCAGTTCCAATGAGACTTCCGGACGCCGCGACACGTAGTGAGTGGCCACATCGAAGCTGCGACCGACCGCCGAAACCACCGGCGCGTCATTGAGCAGCGAGACGAGCGGCTTAAGATCAAGAGTGGCTGACATGACCAAAATTCGCAGATCCTCGCGCAGGTTCTGTTGACTCTCGATGCATAGGGCTAGCCCCAAGTCGGCGTTCAAGCTGCGTTCGTGAAATTCATCGAAAATTACGCAGCCGATTCCGGCCAAGCCGGAGTCCTCTTGCAGCATTCGCGTGAGGATGCCCTCGGTGACCACTTCGATGCGCGTGCTAGGGCTCACGCGGGTTTCGAGACGGGTGCGAAATCCGACGCGCTTGCCCACCGGCTCTCCCAGAAGGGTCGCCATACGGTTTGCCACGGCGCGAGCGGCAATGCGGCGCGGCTCGAGCATCAAGATCTTCTGATCGCCGAGCCAGGCGCTATCCAGCAAAAACAGCGGCGCGATGGTGCTCTTGCCGGCCCCTGGCGGCGCTTCCAGCAATACCTGGCGGCGCCCGGTCAGCGCGACGCCAAGCGCCGCAAGGGCCGTATTGATGGGGAAATCCGCTGGCAATTGAAGTTTCACGAACGCGCTAAGATAACCCAAGGGCATTAAGAGCTGGGGTACCCGCGTGTTAAGATGCGCCGTCGGGCCTGTAGCTCAGTTGGTTAGAGCAGGGGACTCATCAATAAATGGTGCCTTCGCATCGCAAGGTGCGAAGTGGACGGGATGAATTCAGGGAAACCTCACCAGCTTTGAAGCTGATGGCAACCCTGAGCCAAGCCGGCGGTACACCGCCGGAAGGTGCAGAGACTACCTGAGCGCGTTTAAGCCGCGCTTAATGACAGGCTAGAGCGTCCCGCACCCCACCGGGGTGAAGAGATAGTCCACTCCCTCCGGAAACGGCGGGGTTCAGTGAATCCCTTGGTCCTCGGTTCGAGTCCGAGCGGGCCCACCAATTTATCGCAGGTATGTACCAGCGCGCCGCCTCGTCGCGGGCAGGCTCTGGCGCTGACGGACTCGCGCGGCATCCATCAGCATACGTCCGGCCCACCGGTACACGTTGTTCTCTTTGACTGTCCGCCGCATCAGGCTCATGCGATTGCGCCGCTCATCGCGGCCCATGCTCATCGCAATCTCCATGGCATCTGCAGTTTCGTTCACGTCGAACGGATTGACCAACACCGCTTCGGTCAACTCGCGCGACGCGCCCGCGAAGGTGCTTAGTATCAGCACACCGTCCTCATCGTCCCGCGCAGCCACGAATTCCTTGGCCACCAGGTTCATGCCGTCGTGCAAACTGTTGACGAGGCAAAAGTCGGCTGCGCGGTAAAGTTCGAAGACGCGCTGCGGTTCCTGATGTTCGTCTATGAGTATGATCGGACGCCACTCGCCTTCCGCGAACTTTGCATTGATCCGTTCCACTTCGGCGTAGGTTTGTTTCTGAAGCGCCTGGTAGGCCGGCAATTGACCGCGCGATGGCGCCGCGATCTGCAGCAAACTGATTCGGCCGCGATGGCGCGGGTTCTTATCGAGCAATGCTTCCAAGGCCTGAAACCGCTCGAGAATTCCCTTGGTGAAATCCCAGCGCTCGACACCCAAGCCGACGACGACTCCCTCGCCGATGCGATGCCGCTCGCGCACCAACGCGCGGCAGGTGGCGATGTCGGGAAGGTGTTGCAGCCAGCGTGGCGGCCACTCGATCGATATCGGGTATGGGGCGACACGGCACACGTGGCCCTGTGTGGTGACCGTCATGTGCTCATGGTCGATCTGGCATTCCACGAAACGATCCGCGGCGTCGAGAAAATTCTGGCAGTGATAACGTGTGTGGAAGCCGAGGATGTCGGCCGACAGCATGTGCAGCAGCACCTCGCGCTTCCATGGGCACACGCCGAAGGTCTCGGCATTGGGCCACGGAATATGCCAGAACAGCGCGATGGTGGCTTTGGGAATTTTCGCGCGCAGCAGTCGCGGCAAGATGGCGAAGTGGAAATCCTGGATCAGCACCACCGGACTGCCGTTGGTCGATTCCGCCGCGACCACCTCGGCGAACTTGGCATTCACTTGTTCGTAGGCACGCCAATCGCTGGCGCGAAACGCCGGCCGAACATAGGCCAAATGGCATAACGGCCAGAGGCCCTCGTTGGAAAAGCCGTAGTAGAACCCCTGCTCCTGCTCAGTCGTCAGCCACACGCGGCGCAATGTATAGGACGGATCGTCGGGAGGCACACGTATGTGATCGTACTGGTCCACGGTCTCGCGATCCGCCGTTCCGGCGCCGTGCGCCACCCAGATCCCCGAGCATGCCCGCATAATCGGCTCGAGCGCCGTTACCATGCCGCTCGCCGGAACTTGCACGATGGGACGGTGTTGGTTGTCGAAATTGTGTATATAAGGTTCACGATTCGACACGATGATGACCTGTGAAGAATGCAGATAGTCGCGCACCACCTGCCGCAGTGCCTGCGGCGTCCAATTCTCGTGAAAGTCGATCTCCAGCCGCTGCTTTTCCTCGGCCTCGGCCAACACCTTACGCACCTGCGACAATATAGGCATCGAGGAGCGCGGCGATTTCGCATCGTCGAGAAAGCGCTTGCTGCGAATGTCGCCGATCAGGATCTTGACCCAGCGGCGCAATTGCAGCCAAGCCACAAGCACGATCAGCAGCGCCAACAGCAGCAGAGAAATGCCGACAAACACCAGTACGAAATCCCGAGCGGTCCTTTGCCGGCGGTCGACAAAACTCAAGTCGTGCAGCATCAGCACGCGAAACGGTCTTGGTTCGATCGCATCGAAATCGAAGCGGGAAATTTGCACGGACCCTGAGCGCAGTTGCACGACGCGCGTCGCATCGGGTTTCGAACTGCTGACGGCCTGGCAAGAAATGGTCGCTGGCGTGCGCTCGGTCACGTATATCGTCGAACCGTCCGGACGGCACACCAGGATGGCAAGCAAGCGCTCGTCGGCGGTTATCTTTGCGAGGTAGCTGCTCAGCTGCGCCTGATTGCCCTTTTCCACCAATTCCGTGATCCGCTCGTCCATCGAATGCATCACCAACTGGGCCCGCAATTCGACGTCAGATCGAAACCACTCCGCCAGCAGACGCTCGATATACGGCAAGCCGAAAAACGCCACGACGCATGCGGCAAGCGCAATAGGCAGCACGAAGCGCAACATGACAGAGCGAAACATCCTGCCTCCGTGTTGGCCGATAAGCACGCCGGGTCAAGCAGTCAAAATACCGAATAATCGCGGTCCAGTCCCGGCTTTCCTCGCGTACGTGTAAGAATTACATTGAGCAAACTGTTGCGAAGCATTGCGGGGCGACCCTGTAATCTATGTTTTCATATGATTCAAAC
>DATMKO010000142.1:0-4983 GCA_035571175.1 Steroidobacteraceae bacterium
TGCACGATGAGGGTGCCGGCGACGGCTTGGTAAGAAATCACCTGGCCGCCGATGGTCACGGTACTGGTGCTGGTCACGGCCTCCGCTTTGAAAGGCTCGAATTTACCGTCCGGCGCCGTCTCGCCAGGCTTCGCGTCCGGCGTATTTGGCGCAGCGGATGCGGCGCTTACGGCCGCGGAAAAGGCCACTGTGAGCGCTGCCACGAGACCTGGTGCGAAACTCAATCGACTCATGATACCTCCCAAGGAAATCTTCTTTTCGGCAAATGCGCGTAAGTCTAACGGAGCCGCGCGTTATTGCCACTCCGCCGTGTGACTTTCTGTAGACTTTGCTTGGCGACCAGCGTGTTCTCAAGCAAAAGCGAGGTCAGCGATGGCACAGGGTGGGAACCGCGCGATCGAGCCGGGAACGCACCGCCTCTTGGAACGGATGATGTTCTTTTCCGATGCCGTGTTCGCCATTGTCCTGACGCTGCTGGTGCTGGAGTTGCGCTTGCCGGCGGGCATCACGGATGAGAACCTGTTTCGCGGCGTGCTCGCCACGGCGCCCAAGCTGGTGGCGTTCGCGACCACTTTCGCCTTGGTTTCGGTATTCTGGATCGCCCACGTCACCCTCACGCGCCGACTGTTGGAGTTCGATTGGGCGGCGGCCTGGGTGAATCTACTATTTCTGTTTACCGTTACATTGACGCCCTTCGCCTCCACGCTGCTCGGCGAATACAGCGTGTTCGGCAACGCCTGGCGGCTGTATTGTCTGGCGTTGATGGCGGTAGGGATCGCGCAGCTGATCCTGTTCCTTGTGATCTATCGTGACGCTGGGCGTCTCATTGGCGGCGTGAGCCGGCGAGTGTTCTGGCATCGATTCACGCGCTCGAGCAGTCCTTTGTTAACTTTCACGATTCTTCTGGCGCTCAGCATTTTGGGATTTGCGCGCAGTTCATTTTTTCTTTGTTGGTTTATGATTCCGGCGATCTTCATCCTCGCCCGCTTCACATTTGGGCCGAGGCACGAGCCGGCTGATTGAGCTGTACGAACGAGGCTATCCAATGAAAGATCTGATCTACTTGGCGGCAGCGCTTGGGTTCGCAGTGCCGATGTGCTCGCTGGCGGACGTTCCGGCGCCCGAAGCAAGCAAGGATGGACTGTATTTCCCCACCGCGGTCGGCCAGACCGAAGCGGACGCCTACACGCGCTATGAGTTGCTGGCGCCGGAGACCGCCAGCTTCAAAATCTACTATGAGGTGACCGCGACCACCGCAGGGGCGCGTTTCTACTACAACCCGATTCGCAAGGGCAGTGTCGCCAGCGATGAAAGCGTGTCTGACGCGATGCTCGGGAGGCCGCTGCATTTCGAGGTGGTGAGCGGCGCAGAGGCGCGCAAGGACCCGCTGATGCCCGATGCCGACCTTGACACCAACTACATCAAGGTAACGCTGGCGCGGCCGGTGCCGGAACACGGCCAGGGGCGCATCGTCATTCTCAAGACCTACAAAGACCCGAAGAGCTACTACCTGGATGGGAAAAGCATCGTCTTCAATCGGCCGCTGGGCGTTGCACGCAACAAAGTGGTGCTGCCTTCCGGGTACGAAGTGGTCGGGCTGACGGTGCCCTCGCAGATTCGCACGGAAAAAGACGGCCGGATCTCGATCAGCTTTCTGCATGCGGGCGCCGGCGAGGCGCCGTTGGTACTTCGGGCCGCCAAGGATGCGCAGGTCGGCGCGGCGGCCATGCCCAAAGCCTTGACGACGACGCTTAGCTGGGAGTCGCCGTTTAAGGGAGAGACCGAGCAAGACCGTCTGTCGGAGCGGGCCCATCAGGACCGCGACATCGTCTACTTCCTGCAGCAACCGGAGACGCACGCGTTCAGCCTGTACCATGACTACACGGAATCGCGCGCGGGCGTCAACGGCTATGCGAATGTGGTTCGTACAGGCAGCGTCGCGAGTCATCCTTCCGCGACCATTCTGGACACCGGCGAGCAGTTGAAAACCCAGGAAATGAGCGGCGCAGAGATGACCGCCTCGAAGATCAATGTGGGTGAAGCGGTCGATCCGAAGGCGCGCGTGGTGGTGATTTCGTTCGCGCCGATACTCGCCGGGCAGAGCTTGCGGCTGCGCATTGCGGAAACCTACACGGCGCCGACGAGCTACCGTCTCGATGGCGATGAACTGGTATTCGATCGCAGCTTAGGAAGGCCGCGAAATGCGGTGGTGCTGCCCGCGGGCTGGTACTGCACGTTCAGCGCGGCGCCGGCTACCGCGAGTCAGTTGCCGGATGGCCGGGTGCGGCTGGATTATTGGGATGACCGGCCGGAGGCGGTGGATGTGCTGCTGAAGGCCAAACGGCGCACCGCGGCGGAGTGACAGTGTCCTAATCGCTCGCGAACTGATAGCGGCAGGTCTGCTGCGGAAGGCCGTTCGCGCGAAGTTCAGGTCAATGAGTCGCGCGGAAGTAGTTCCCTACGCACCCGTCCGTTACGGACAATCCTCGCCCTGCGGCTGCCAGATGAATCCATGCGGCATGAACTGTGCATCGAGATACCAGCCGACCACTTCGCCCGCTGCGTTGTTGGTCGATGGGCGCGTCCCCTGGTTGGCCAGGGTACCGGCATCAGGCGCATCGAAGGTCTGTACTGCGCCGCCGGCAGAACGCGAGAATCCATGCATCACCGTGCCCGCATCATTGTATTCTCCGGTCACCGCGCCAAATAAGTTGATCGAGAATGGCGCACTGCCTTCGCCGGGCGCGGTGCTGGCTTGTTTGACCTGGAACGAAGTGAACTTGCCGTCTCGCGAGCGGGTGAAGCCGTAGGCTGTGTAGTTCGAATCAAGCGCGTAGCCGGTGATTTCCCCTTCCGCGTTGATGCTCGCGGCATAGGTCCCAGCAAATGGGGCGGTGCCCGCATTCGGCCCATCGAAGGAAATGATCTTGCCCCCCGGCTCGCGCAGGAACCCGTGAACTACACTGCTCGAGTCGAAGTAAAACCCGGTGGTCTCGCCCTCGACATTCAAGCAGGTTTCTTCGCATACCATGGTGGCGATGGAGCCTGGCGGATCGAAGTCGGCCATCTCGCCAAAGAAGCCGCGGACGAAGCCATGCTGGTTCGACATCGAGTCGATATAAATGCCGGCCGCCGCGCCTTCCAGGTTGACATTGTATGCGAGCGTCCCCTGATTGGTTCCGGTACCCGCGCCCGGCGCATCGAAAACCACGAATTTCCCGTCCGGGTATCGCAGGAAGGCATGAAAGTTATTGGAGGGGTCTTCGAACTGCCCGGCGATCACGCCAAGATCATTGATGCTGTACGCCACCGTTCCTTGATCGAGTCCCTCACCAAGGCCCGCTCCCGGCGCATCAAAGGACACGAACTTGCCGGCCGGTGTGCGCAGGAATCCGTGCGGCACAACGTTGCCATCGGTGTAGAAGCCGACCACCGCGCCCTCATCATTGTTGGCATACGCATAGGTTCCCAGCTGGCCGGGTACGGGCGCGTCGAATTCGATCAGCCTGCTTTGGTGCGACGACGTGGAATGGGTTAAGGGCAAATCCTGGGCGGCTAGTGGAACCGAAAGAACCAGACCGGCGATCGCGGCGGCGCAGGAATACTGGTGCACCCTCACTGCTGAAACTTTCATTGGGATCCCTCCAAAGGTGTGGCGGACCACGCTACCTTTGATTGCGGGCAAATCAACGATATGCGCGTTAGAAGTGCATTAGAAGTGCATTAGAGCGCATGTCATTGATTAGTCTCACATGTTATGTCAATGGCGCACAGCATAACGACACTGCGCGGATGCGCCCGGCGGATGATAGAGTCGCAGTAGGCTCTTGCCTTTGGAAACGCACATGGATACCCCAGCGCATCCAGATCTGGTGCTGCGGTTCGGCCCGTTCGAATTGAACGCGGCGGCCGAGGAGTTGCGCGAGAACGGCAGGCTGCGCCGTATTCCACCCCAACCATTTCGCGTGCTTTTCCTGCTTGCCGACCGCGCAGGCCAGATCGTCACGCGCAAGGAGATCAGGCACTGCCTGTGGGGCGAGCGCAAATACGTCGACGTCGAGCACGGCATCAATTTTTGCGTGAGCCAGATCCGCGGCGCGCTGCACGACCCGGCAGAACTGTCTCGCTACATCAAGACCGTGCCGCGGCGCGGCTATTGCTTCGTGGCGCCTACAGATCGGCTTGTTCCTTCGGCAACTGGCGACGCCGCAATTGCCGCGGCTGCCGAAGGCGAATCGAGTTCCAATTCGCACATTCACGTGAACACTCAGCCGCGCCGCGAAATTCACCGCGTGCTAAGACTGCCGGCGGCCGCCGTCATCCTGCTGGCTCTGCTTTCGATTCCCATGAGCACGCAGAACGCGCAGACGCACGCACCGGCGCCCCTCACGGAGAAGGATTTCGTGGTGGTCGCGGATTTCGCGAATACCACCGGCGAGGAAGCGTTCGATGACTCCTTGCGCCAGGCGCTCGCCATTGAGCTGCGGCAGTCGCCTTTCTTGAATGTTCTGGCGGACGCGAAAGTTCGCCAAACCCTGAAAAGAATGGGCCGCCCCGATAATCAGCGAATGACGCCCGATGTCGCACAGAATATTTGTCTGCGCACCGGCAGCAAAGCGGTATTGGACGGCAAAATCTCCAAGCTGGGCAGCCACTACCTCATGAGTCTGACTGCGGTGGCCTGCGATAGCAGCGACGCGCTGGCGAGCACTCAAGGCGAGGCCGCTCGCCGCGACGATGTGCTTGCGACTTTGAGCAAACTGGCCACGCAATTGCGGGCCGGTCTGGGCGAGTCGCTGCGGTCGGTGCAGAAATTCGATGTGCCGGTTGAGGTAACCACCACTTCGCTCGAGGCGCTGAAGAGCTACTCCGATGGACTCAAAGTACTGGTATCCAAGGGCGACGCGCCGAGCATTCCATTTTTTTCCCGGGCAATAGAACTCGATCCTGATTTCTCCATGGCCTATGCAACCTTGGCCGCCC
>DATMKO010000143.1:0-11923 GCA_035571175.1 Steroidobacteraceae bacterium
CGTGGCTACCAGATGGGCGGATTGGATGTCTTCATGCGATGATAATCCCATGCGCAAGATCTTAACGCTGACCATGAGCGGTCTGGTAACCGTGCTGCCGCTCGCGCTGACGATCTATGTGATTTGGTGGCTGGTGAATACGGTCGAAGGATGGCTGCGGCGCGCGCTGCTGGCGCTGGGCATCATCAGCCCCCAGCACTACTGGCCGGGCCTGGGACTGATCGCCGGCTTCCTGCTGCTGCTGCTGGTCGGCAGCTTGGTGAATGCCTATGCCGGCAAGATCCTGCTCAAGTACTGGGACGATTTTTTAGGAAGGATTCCCTTCGTCAAGACGCTGTACGGCGGGTTTCGCGATGTCGTCAGTTTGTTGCCGTCCGGCAGCGGCGAGAAGCGCGATCTGCAGCGCGTTGTATTGGCGCGGTTCGCCGATGTACATGCGATTGGTTTCGTCACCCGCGAGGATGTACCGACGGTATTGTTGGCCCACGGCGGCCAGGACTGGGTAACGGTCTACTTTCCAATGAGTTATGCCTTTGGCGGCTACACCATATATTTGCCGCGCGACCGGCTTCAGCCGCTCGATATTTCGGTCGAGGATGCCATGCGCCTGGCGATCACCGCTGGCCTCACGAGCGGTAATCGCAGCCACATTTGATAATCAGGTAGGCTTTGGTGAAGTGCTGTTTCAGAGTACTTGCGTTTCTAGCGATGCACTTCGCGGTCCTCGGGGCGAACTGCGCATTTGCGCTGGCCGCAGCGCCGGCAAGCAGTTCACGGATGCCCGCCGGCGAATACCAGACGTGGAGGATGCAGACGGTAAGAATCCTCAGTACACGAGTCGACGCGGACTCCTTGGCGACGGCGGCCGCGCTCAAGTTTTCGGGCCGCGCGGCCAGACTCAAGCCCACGGTGAGCACTCCGGACACCGCGATTTCGGCGCTTGACCTGATTGCGCGCGCCAGCGAATTGGCACCGCAGAGCGCGGGTATCGCCTGGCTGCATCTGCAGCTGTGCGCGCAAACACCGGCCTGCGACATACGCGATGTCGCCACCGTCATGCGCTGGGTGGACGCGGATAATGGCGCGGCCTGGATGCCGACGCTGGCGGCCGCGCAGCGCGACAGGGACACCGAGGAGGTCGATCGGGTTCTCGCCGATATGGCGCAAGGGTCGCGCTTCGATCTTTACGCGAACGAGATCGTGGTGCTGATGTTCGATGCCCTCAAGAGTTCGCGCCACGAATTGCCCGCAGGATATGCGGCGTCGGATTGGGCCAGGTTCGTCGAAGTCAGCGGCATCGCCGGCGCCGAGATCATTCCGTCCTTCGCTCCGCTGCAGGATGCCTGCCGGGAATCAGCCGCGCGCCGCGATGCCTGCCTCAAGCTGGCGAAGACAATGCAAAGGAGCGACACGGTCGCGGCGCAGATGGCAGGTTTCGGAATCGAGCGGCGCCTGCTCCCGGCTGACAGCAAGGAGGCCAAGGGCATGGCCCAGACCAGGCGCCTCCTCGAATGGCGCGTGGCGGCGGCGGCGCAATTCGACCTGCCGTTGCTGCCCTGGACCAAGAATGCGCGCGCGCGCACGCGGCTTGCGCAAATGCGCCTGAAGCCGCGCGAAGAGGACGTCTGTATAGCGATATTGCGTGAACACAAGGTGGGTACCGAGCCGGCGGAGGAGCACAAATGATCGACTTGTACTATTGGCCGACTCCCAACGGCCACAAGATAACGATGTTCCTGGAAGAAACCGACATGCCGTACAAGCTGGTGCCAGTGAACATCGGCGCCGGCGAACAATTCAAAGCGGAGTTCTTGAGAATATCGCCGAACAATCGCATGCCGGCAATTATCGATCACACCCCGCTGGAGCGCGGCGCGCCCATTTCGGTGTTCGAATCCGGCGCAATCCTGCTGTACCTGGCGGACAAGAGCGAACAATTCATTGCCAACGATTTGCGCGGCCGCGTGGAAGTTTTGCAGTGGCTGTTCTGGCAGGTGGGCGGTCTTGGCCCGATGGCGGGACAGAATCATCATTTCTCAAGATATGCGCCGGAAAAAATTCCGTACGCGATCGAGCGCTACGTCAAGGAAACAAATCGTTTGTACGGGGTATTGAACCAGCGGCTCGGAACCCAAGAGTTTCTCGCCGGCGCCTATTCGATCGCGGACATGGCATCCTATCCATGGATCGTTCCGCATGAAAATCAGGGACAGAACCTCGATGATTTCCCGCACTTGAAGCGCTGGTTCGAAGCAATCAAGAAGCGCCCCGCCACGATTCGCGCCTACGCCCATGCCGAGGTCATCGGCGCCAACACCACCATGACCGAAGCGGCGAAAAAAGTGCTATTCGGCCAGACGGCGAAATCCGTCAATCCTTAGCGTCAACTCAGGGTGTTTTCACGTCGTGCGTCCTGAGCCACGCCAGGATGTACGCCACCTTGTCGATGAGCAGGCTGGGCCGCGCGGAAATATCGTGCGAGGCGTTGGGAACACGCACCAGGGCCGTATCGACCTTGCGCAGTTTCAGCGCCTGATAGAACTGCTCCGCCTCGCTCGACGGCGTTCGATAGTCCGCCTCGCCGGTCATCAACATGGTCGGCGTATGCACGTCGCCGACATAGGCCAGGGGTGACCGCCGCCAATAAGCCTGCATGTTCTCCCAGGGAAACTCGCCGAACCAGTAGCGATAGAAGTAGTTGGTCATGTCGCCCGTGAGCACGAAGCTGGTCCAGTTGATGACCGGCTTTACGACAACGGCGGCGCGAAAGCGATCCGTATGACCGACGATCCAGGCCGTGAGCACGCCGCCGCCGCTGCCGCCGGTGACGAAAAGACGCTGCGTGTCGATGTAGCCGCGCCCAACCACGGCGTCGACGCCCGACATCAGGTCATCGTAATCCTTGTCCGGATAGTCATGGTGAATGAGATTGGCGAACTGTTCGCCATAGCCGGTGCTGCCGCGAGGATTCATGTACAGCACGACGTAACCCGCGGCCGCATATAACTGGATTTCCGCGGCAAAGCTCGCTGCGTAGCTCGCGAAGGGGCCGCCGTGGATTTCCAGCAGCAGAGGGTATTTCTTCGCCGCATCGAACAGCGGCGGCTTGACGATCCAGCCCTGCATGCGCTGATGATCGGCCGCGGAATCGAATGTGATTTCTTCGACTGCGCCCAGAGTTCGTTGCCCGAGCAGAGTGTCGCTGAGGGCGGTCAGGGACGTGACATCGCGCAGCGAAGTGCCGGTGGCGAGCGCCGGAGGGGCCGACGCGCTGGCCTGGGTGTAAGCGAATCGCCCGCTGTTCGATGCGGAAAATGAGCCGCCCGAGTACGGTCGGGTCACATCGGCGCCCCCCAGGCCATCGGCCAGCGCGCGCATCCGGCCCGAAAGATCGATGGCGGCGATCTTGCCCGATCCGTGATCGCCATACGCAAACATCAGCTGCTTGCCGTCGCCGCTCCACTGCGGCGACGAGACGTCCCGGTCCAGGGACGCGGTGAGCGAATGCGCATGGCTGCCGTCGCTGTCCATGACATACAGCTGCACCGCCTGATAGCCGAGCTGCTTGTCGTCGAATCCCAGATAGGCGATGTGCTTGCCGTCCGGAGACGGCACCGGATGCCGATCCGGCCCGCGCCGGTCGGTGAGTGCATGCAGGGACTCGTCGGACAATTCGACGCGGTAAATCTCACTGTCGAGGGGGTCGAACTCAGCATCGGCCCGACGATTCGCGCTGATGAGCACTGCGCTGCCATCGGCTGTGAATGAAGGCGGTCCCTCATGCTCGAAATCGCCGTGGGTTATTTGCCGCGCCGCGCCGCCATCGGCCGCGACGATGAAAAGCTGGCTGAATGCATTCGGCAGATAACCTTCGCCGTCGGCGCGGAATACCATCTTGTCGATCAACTTCGGCGGGTCCGCCCAATGGGCATTCTTCGGCGCCTCGGGCAGCTCGACCTTTAGCGGCTTGTGTTCCGCGGCTACCGGCATGGTGAAGGCCAGCCACCGGCCATCGGGCGACCACGCAAGAGCGCCGGGCGATTCGGTAAAATTGCTGATGGCCGCGGTGGCGCCGCTCGCGGTCCAATACATGAAAAGCTGAGTCGAACCATCCGCGGCGCGTGCGAGATAGGCAATGCGCGTACCGTCCGGCGACCAGCGCGGTGAGGCGCTGGACGGCGCGCTGGATAGCGGGCGTTCATTCTTGCCGTCGACTCCAACCAGCCAGATCGTGCCGCGCGGCCTGTCGGTCTTGATGTCGAAACCCATGCGCACATAGGCAATGCTGCGCCCGTCGGGTGAAATCTGTGGATCGGCCACCCACTGAAGATCAAAGACATCAAGCGGCTTCAGTGCCGGCTTCTGCGGCTGCGCAACGCTCGGCGCAATGATGCAGAAGGCCGCCATGGCCGTCACGGCTACGGCGTGAAATCTCGACTTCATCGAACTCCGCTTGCGCATTGCGCTCCCTTGCCGGCAGCCCAGCAACCACGTTGATGTTCATCCACAATGCCCACCGCCTGCATGAAGGCGTAGCAAATCGTCGTGCCGACAAATCGGAAGCCTTTTTGCTTCAGGTTCTTGCTCATCGCGTCGCTGTGCGCGGTCGATTGCGCAATTTCGCCCAGGTACAGCGGCCTAAGGCGCAATACCTTGCCGTCCGTGAATTGCCAGATGTAGTCGGCGAAAGATCCCGGGGACGAGCGGATCTTAAGGTATGCGGCGGCATTGCCAATGAAGGCGTCAACCTTGAGGCGATTCCTGATGATTCCGGGATTCTGCAATAGCCGGCGGCGCCTCGCGGCGCCATAACGCGCGATCTTCTCGGCATCAAAATCGTCGAAGGCTTCGCGGTAGCTGTCGCGTTTGCGCAGCACCGTCAGCCAGCTCAAACCCGCCTGCGCGCCTTCCAGGCACAGCATTTCGAACAGCTTGCGATCGTCGCGCACCGGCACGCCCCACTCGGTATCGTGGTAGGCGACGTACAACGGATCCGCCGGGCACCAGGCGCAGCGCAGCTTGCCGTCGGCATGCCGCTGTGCCTTGAGCTTTCGTCGCTCGACGCCGCTCGCCATTGATCGAAATCAATGCGCTTTGGCGGCGATGACCTCGATCTCGACCAGGGCCCCGGGAGCTGCGAGCGCGGCAACTTGAAAGGCACTGCGGGATGGTTTGTTGGGCTGCTCGGCGGTGGCGAAGAATTGCTTGTAGCCCGCCATCATGCCGGCGAAGTCCATCTTGTTGTCCTTCGAGGGATCTCCGACCAAGAATATCGTCATCTTCACCACATCGCCCATGGTCAGACCGAGCCGGGCAAGTGTCGTTTTGATCGAGTTCAAGGCCCCGACGGTCTGGGTCTCGGTGTCGCCGTAGGCGGCGACGCTGCCTTTTGGCGCGTCTTTGTTGATCACCGGGGCTAGTGCACCACTCAAGAAATAGGTGTCGACTCCTGCTTTCACCGTAACCGCCGAGGAGATCGGAAAGTCGTTGCCGTCGGGCAAAGGCAGTCGTACGACTTTCTGGGAGTCGGCGGCGTGTGCACTTAAGCCGGCCGAAGCGAACACCAACACAGTCGCGGCGAGAGCGAGCTTGCGCCCAGAATTCATGCTAATCATTATGTCCCCTTTGTATTGATTAACCGTGCAATCGCACGGCATGACGTACTTTGTAGACCAGTTCGATGCAATCCACGCCGCGCGTGCGGCGCGCGGTGCTGCGGATTTCATGCATGAGTTTGAGCAGCACGCGTGTGTTCACATCCGGAGTGGCACTCAACCTAGGATCAACTCCAAGATGCAGCACCGCGAATCGCTCATGCGCCGAGCGCACGAAAACGGCAACCCCCAGCGGCCGGCCCTCATCGGAAATGGCGAACAGGGTCTGAACTCCCTCGATGTCGCCAACGCGCACCCGCAAGCCGCCGTCCTGCTCGTAGATCTCGGGGACCCCATAGGTGTCTATGGATTGTTGAATACCCACCCTTACTCGATGCTGATTTATGTTGAAAAACAGCAACTGCTCGAGCGCTGGGCGCTGCGCAACGGCCAATTTTGAGGTGATACTGATTGACGCGCCCAATGATCCCCCGAGTAGCTTCTGCTTGCGAATGAGCGACGAGTCACAGAACTGAATTGACGCAACGCAGCAGACATTGTCTGCCGCCCGAGACTCCGTATCGTATAGCGTCGCTCGAGGAATGACACTAGCCTAACCGGGCGGCTCTATTGCTGCAGTGCGGTAGCGCCCAACCCCCAATCCTAAGCTTAGGTTTTGCATGAGAGGAAATCATTGGTGCTAGCTTCCGACGAAGATGGTGATTCGCTGGAAGCGCTGAGATTCAGCCTCGCGAGCGACATTGTCGAACTCGTTGTATTGACCACGGACCATGTTTTTCTGCAGACCTTGCGCGACGCGGTAGGCGGCGCGCGACGCCTTTGGAACGTGCCGTCAGCCGACAAGGTCAGCGACTTGCTGGTCGCGGGACAAGTGGGGATCGTGGTGCTCGACCTGCAGGCATTGAATGAGCCGGCGAGCGTCTTCATCAGCCAGATCAAACGCCAATTTCCCGATCTGGTAGTCATCTGTGCCGGCAATCGTGACGATGAAAGCGCGCTCGCGACTTTGATCAGCGCGGGCATCGTGTATCGATTCATTCACAAACCCATGTCGCCGGCTCGCGCCAAATTGTTCGCGGAAGCGGCCATCAAGAAGCACGATGAACAGCGCCGGCGTGCCGCCGAATCCCCGCGACAGGATCGCACTGCAGGCTCGATGCGCGTCTGGCTGATAGGCGGCGCGATCGGGGTCTTGGGTCTGATCATGGTGGTGTGGCTAGCGCAGAGAGGCGCGCGGGACGATATCGGGCCGGCGCGAAGCGCGGTGGACAGTCCAGCTGCCGAGTCGTCGCTGCTGACGCGCGCCGCGGCGGCGTTGGCGGCCAACAGGCTGACCGAACCCAAGGGCGACAACGCGCTGGAACTCTACCAGCAAGCGCAGGCGCGCAATCCCACCGATGTCATCGCGCGCACCGGACTTCAAGAGGTTCACGAGCGGCTTCTGGCAAGAGCCGAGAATGCCCTGCTCGAGGAGCGATTGGAAGAAGCCGCGGCGGCCATCGAAACGGCGCGCATTGCAGGGGTCGAAGGCAGCCGCATCGCGTATTTGACGGCACAGCTTGCGAAATCGCGCGAGCAGGTCAAAGCAGCGCAGGCGCGCACTCAGCCGCCGCGCGTCCGCAGCCAACCCGCGGCGGATGCGGACCCGGTCGCCCCGTTGCTAAGCCTAGCCGCGCAGTCCATGGCCGCTGGGCACCTGCTGGCACCCGATCGTGACAACGCCCGCTTCTATGTGCAGGAAGCCCTGGCATTGGATCCCAACAATGCAGCCGGCCAAGAGTCACGACGCCTGCTCTCCTCGCGGCTGCTTGGCGATGCACACAGCGCCATTGATCGCCGCGATTTCGCGCTCGCGGCCACCTTGATCGAAGGAGCCGAGGGTATCGCCGTCGCGGCGGACGTCGAATCGGCACAACGCCAGCTCGGAAGTGCGCGCAAGCAAGCGGAGGTGGACGCCCGGTCTCAGCTGCTGCGCAACGCAAACGAACGGCTGCAGGCGGATCGGCTGATCGAACCGGCCAACGACAGCGCCAAATACTTCCTGCTCACCCTGCGCCAGCTGGATCCCGGAAGCCCCGGGCTCGCCGCCGCCATGCAGGACTTCGGCTCGCGCCTCGTCGTCAAGGCGCGCCGGGCACTCACTCTCGAGCAATACGACGCGGCCCGTAGCTGGCTGGATGAGGCGCTGGCGATGGGCTTTGCTTCCGACGAGGCCGACTCGGTGCAGCATGATCTCGACGCTGTGATTGCGAAACAGAAATTCCTGGCGAGTTTGACGCCCGCCAGCCAATTGAAATTGCTGAAGTCGGTAGAGCCGGTGTATCCGAACAAGGCGGCGCTGAGCCGCACGGAAGGTTGGGTCGAGCTGGATTTCACCGTTTCGGAAACCGGCCAGGTGCATGACGTGGTCGTCCATGCTGCGAGTATTCCTGGAGTATTCGACGCTGCCGCCATCAAGGCGGTATCGCAATGGCGCTACCAGCCGGTGTTGCGCGACCGTAAGCCGGTGCCGGTACGCACTGAACTGCGAATCCGTTTCGCCCTGTCCTAGGGGGTGCGTTCGACGTCGCTTTCCGACACCGCCCAATTGCTGACCGTGGCTTCGTAGATGGCAAGTTCCTGAAGCAAATCCTCGAGCGGCTGCGCTTTGCCCATCGCAAATCCCTGACCGTAGTCCACACCGAGGTCCGCCATGCGTACCCGCAGCACATCGGTTTCGACGTATTCGGCGATGGTTTCCATGCACATGACTTTGGCGAGCTGGGCAATGGCCTTGATCATCGATTCGGAACGCGCGTTGCTGATGGCATCGCGCACAAAGCTGCCGTCGATCTTGATGTAATTGACCGACAGATCCTTCAAGTAAGCCAGCGAGCTGACGCCGGTGCCGAAATCGTCGAGGGCGAACTGGCAGCCCAGATCTTGCAGCGTGCGCATGAAGACCTGCGCCTTTTCCAAATTGCCGATCGTCGCCGTTTCCGTCAACTCGAAGCACAGCACTCCCGGCGGCAGGCTGCTGGCCTTGAGTTGCTCGATCACGAAGCCGAGGAACGATTCGTCCTGCAGCGACTGCCCGGAGAGATTGATGGCGAAGCGCGCGAATTCCTCCCCCACTGCGGCGCTGTGCTCTCCGAGCAGCTCGCAGGCGCGGCGCACCACCCAGCGATCCACGGTCGGCATGAGTTGATAGCGCTCGGCCGAGGAGAGAAACTTGCCGGGCGGGATGATCTCGCCGCGATCTCCGAGCATGCGGATCAGCAGCTCAAAGCGGGGCCGCCCATAGTTGCCGCGCAACGGCAGGATGGGCTGCGCGTCGAGGCGGAAACTGTCGTTGTCGAGTGCATCGCGCAGCTTGCCGATCACCAGAATGTCGGTGTGCCGTCTGATGATGCTTTGGTCGGAATCCTGGAAAATCTCGACGCGATTGCGGCCGCGGTCCTTCGCAGCTTTACAGGCGATTTCCGCGGTGGCCAGGGCGTGCGCGAGCGGATTGTCGGAGCGCCCGATGGGCGCGACCCCCACGCATACGGATACTTCGAACGAGCCCTGACCGGCGCGCGGCACGATGCCCTCGGCGGCGGCGCGAATCTGTTCGGCGACCACCGCGCCCACTTCCATGCTGGAATGCGGGATGAGCGCCGCGAAGCGGTCTCCCGAAATTCGAGCCGACAGCGCCTCCGTCGGCAGTGTCCTGGCCATGCGCTCCGCCACACTGACGATCACGTCGTCGCCGACATGCATGCCGAAAGTCTCGTTGATGACATGCAGCCGGTCGATGTCGAGATAGAGGATGATGTGCGAGTCGGCGCCGTCCGCTCCGAGCAAGCCGGTGGCCTGGCGCTCGAACGCCTGGCGCGTCATGAGCCCGGTGCTGCTGTCGTACTGCGCCTGGATGATGACGGTCGATCGCTTCGCCAGCATCTCGGCGACCCGCGTTTGCTGCACGTCGAAATCCGGGGCACTGGGCGGATTGAACAGCGCCAGCACGCCCATGACGCGCTCCGAATGATGCCGAATCGGGCAGGCCAATATCTTGTACGGCGCCGCGACATCGCTCGCGATCTTGGATATATGATTGATCACGATGGTGCGTTGCTGCAGCTGCATCCATGCCATCAAATGATGCTGGGCGCGCCCCAGCGCTTCCGGCGACATGGGCTGGCCGCTGCGCGTCAAGGATACCGAGACATTTTTATCGGGCACCCAAAGCGCCGCCAGCGCACACCCCATGCGGTCAAGGCCGGTCTTCAATATCACCGAAAATTCATCTGCGTCGCTCACGGCGGCGGATTGATTGGAGGAGATCTCCATCATGAGCTCAAGATCCCGCTCTCTGATGCCGAGATCGCGCTCGCTGGAGCCCAATTTAGCGCGCAACGTCAATTCGCGCCGCAGGCACTCCAGCGCCGGCTGCACCAATTGACGCACCTTGTGCAGCGGGCGCGGTTCCAATTGCGTTCCCGCCAATCGCGCGATCAGACTGACGACGCCCAGCACTTCGATGTGCTCGCCGCGCACGGCAAAGGCGTAGATCACGCGGTCCGCGTCGATCGTCCTCGCGACGCCGGGAAAGTCCGTGGTATCCGCCAGCGCGTTAGCTATGGCATCGTTGATGAGCTGCGGCTCATCGTCCAGATCCCAATCCTCCGAGGCCCATACCAGGTTGGAATATCCGTCGTGCACGACGACGCCGCGCAAGCTCGGCATGAGCATGCGCAACAAGCGACCGTAGGGATCGAATGAGGCATCCGCAGCCAGAGTCTCGGCGGCGTTAGATTTGATATCCAGCACTGAGGCCATCTTCAGGGATTTCTGCAGTTTGAGATCACGAATCAATGTGCGGGAAACGCTGCTGCGCAGCTTTGACGAGCGTCGCAGTTCGACGCAAGACTTGGCGGCCGGGGCCTGAAGCTGGCTGCTTGATTGCTGCAAAATTGACAATAATTAGCGCTTCTTGTGATGCAGATCGCGGTTCTTAGGTAGAGGCCTGCCGGAACGCGTCAAAAACTTCAGCAGGTATCGGCCACCTGGAATGCGCACCAACCGGAACACGCGGCGCCAGAAGCGCCGCGCATCGGCATCGAATTTCACCAGCGGCAGACCATCGTACAGAGACCTCAAGGGTTCATGAACGATTGCGACCGCGGTCCGCACCGTTGCGGCACCGTCCCCCGACGTGAAGCGCAGCAGCGCGGTCTTCGCATCCCATTCAATGCAAAGATCCATCACCGGCGCCGTGCCGAAGGCGCGCGCGGCGCCGCGGTCCGCGCCCTGCAGGATCACGTCGATTTCTTGCGGTGCCGCGCTGCTCAAGCGCCACGCGCCATGGCCGCAATCCTGTGGTAGAAATGTTCCGGAAAAATTGCGTCGCTGGTTCGCGCTCATTGCTTCATCCTACCGAAGGATATGCGCGAAAGTTAGCGCCGGAGAATCGCCTACTTGGACGAGTCGATAAAACTTCTTCCTGGACAAGCCCTGAGCAGGGGAGGCCGTCCGCGGCTCGATTACCTGGCCGTTGCGACATTGGCGTTTCCCTTCATGGTGAACAGCGCCGTGCAGGCGGTCTTGAACACCACCGACACCTGGTTCATGGGACGCGTGTCTCCTGCCGCCACCGCCGCGATCAGTGCGGTGTACTGGCCGGTGCTGGTGTTCGGGCTGCTGTTCGGCGGAGTTGGGCTTGCGGTGCAGACGCTGGTGGCGCAGGCCTACGGCGCGCGCCGCTACGCGCGCGCATCGCAGGCCACCTGGACCGCGCTGTGGGCGTCGTTGTTCACCGTACCGCTGTTTGCCGTGCTTAGCGTAAGCGGGCCGCGCATATTCGCGCCCTTCGGCATCGCCCCGGCCACGCTGCAGCTGGCGCTGTCGTTTTGGCGTCCGCGCATGCTGGGAGGCCCACTGGGCGTCGCCATGTGGGCCGTGCTTGGCTTCTTCAACGGCATCGGGCGTCCGACGATCACGCTCAGGATCGTGCTCGGCGTGGCCGCAATCAACGCGCTGTTGAATCAATTGTTCATGTTCAACCTCGGAATGGGCGTGCCGGGTTCCGCCTGGGCGACGAATACCGCGCAGCTGCTCGGGGTTGCGGCGGCGCTGATTTGGTTTTTGGGGCCGGCAACGCGCCGCCGCTTTCGCTCCCACCTCACGACGCGGTTACACGCGCGAGCGCTTTGGCACCAGGTGAAATTGGGATTTCCAATGGGTCTGCTGATCGCCGCGGATATTCTCGGCTTTGCGCTGTTCCAGCTGATGCAGGTGCGCCTCGGCACCGTCGATGGCGCGTCCAGCCAGATCGTCATGATGCTCAC
>DATMKO010000144.1:0-4106 GCA_035571175.1 Steroidobacteraceae bacterium
TATCAGTGCAATGACCAGCACCGCGATCAGCACGCCTTTCACTTAAGGGTTCACCCGGATCAGCCCCTCTTGGCAGACGCTTGCGACCAGCCGGCCGTCGCGCGCAAACACGCTGCCGCGGGTGAAGCCGCGGGCTCCCGAAGCGCTGGGGCTGTCGATCGCGTACAAAAGCCAGTCATCCACACGCACGCTGCGATGAAACCACATCGCATGATCGATGCTGGCGACCGTCAGTTTTCCCGATGCGAAGGTCACTGCGTGGGGCCGCAGCGCGGTATCGAGCAAGTGGAAATCAGAGACATAGGCCAGCAAGCCGCGGTGCAGAGCCTCATCGTCGGGAAGCTTGTCCACGGCGCGGAACCAGACGTACTTGAGCGGCGGCGATTTTTCGGGGCGATTGAATTCGGGGGGCCGCACCAGCCTGGATTCGAAGGGCCGTTTCTGCTGCATGATCCTGCGCATGTTTTCCGGCGCCTTGGCAAGGGCCGCGCGGTACTGCGATTCCATGTCCGGGAGCGTCTCGGGCGCCGGCACGTCAGGCATGGCGATCTGATGATCCAGTCCGTTTTCAGGCAGTTGAAAGGATGCCGACAAATTGAAAATCTGCTGGCCGTGCTGGATGGCAATCACGCGGCGCGTGGAAAAATGCTTGCCGTCCCAGGCTCGATCGACTTCGTAAACGATCGGCGAATTGAAATCTCCGCGCCGCAGAAAGTAGGCGTGCAGCGAATGTACCTCGCGGCTTTCCACCGTCGCGGTCGCGGCCACCAGCGCCTGTCCCAGCACCTGGCCGCCAAACACCTGCGGACTGCCGATATCGCGGCTTTCGCCGCGAAACAGATTGATTTCGATGCGTTCGAGCGTCATCACCTTGATCAGGTCTTCGAGTAATTGATTCATCTATTTCTCAAGGAGAGTCCGCTTCGGCAGCGGCAACCCCCAGCCGTTTTTGCATGATCGGACTGGTGGTTGTGTACTGCAGGAATTGGCGCTTCTCGGGAAACAAGTGATGTTGAATTGCAAACGCCGCCAGGGCGGCTTCATGAAAGCCGCTGAGGATGAGTTTCTTCTTGCCCGGATAGGTGTTGATGTCGCCGATGGCGAAGATTCCGGGCACGCTGGTCTGAAATCTCTCGGTGTCGACTTTCAACGCTTTTTTCTCCAGTTCCAGGCCCCATTCGGCAATGGGACCCAACTTCGGGTGCAAGCCAAAGAAAGCAAACACATGATCCACCGCAACCCGGGTCAATTGCCCATCCGCGCTCTGCACGTCAAGCCCGGTCAATCGCTCATTGTCCTGGTGCAAGGCGACGGCGTTGCCCGTGAGCAAGCGCATCTTGCCTGCAGCGACCAGCTCGCGCATGCGCGCAACGGTGGCTGGAGCTGCGCGAAACTCCGCGCGACGGTGCACCAAGGTGAGCGAGCGCGCCTTGGCGCACAACGCCACCGTCCAATCCAACGCCGAGTCTCCGCCGCCGCAAATCACCAAGTCCTGCTCAAAAAAATCGCCGGCTGACTTGACCCGGTAATGCACGCTTTTGCCTTCGAACTGCTCGACGCCCGGCACGCTCAAGCGCCGCGCTTGAAAGGAACCCACACCGCCGGCAATCACCACGGCGCCGGCATGCAGCCGGATGCCGGCCGAAGTCGCCACATGGAACTTGCCGCCCTCCAGCGCGCGCAGCTCGGTAACTTCCTGACCCAGATGAAACGTGGCATGGAACGGCTTCGCCTGCTCCAGCAGCCGATCGATCAATTCCTGAGCCCCGCAAATGGGCAGCGCGGGAATATCGTAGATCGGCTTGTCGGGATAGAGCTCGGTGCACTGGCCTCCGGGCGCGCCAAGTGAATCGATGATGTGCGTGCTGATTCCCAGCAGCCCCAATTCGAAGATCTGAAACAGTCCCACGGGTCCGGCACCGATGATCACCGTCTCAACGTATTGTTCCGACATGTAAAACTCAAATCCTTGATTGCACGTAAATTGGTCGCGGATTGTAGCCGAATGCCGCTTAAGACGAGCCTAAGAATCTTCGCTCCGCAGCCTCAAGCAACCAGATTCGATCGGGAAGGTACATATGTTCGAGAGAAACGCCCTCGATCTCGCCTCGGCCGGCTGCGCTTGGGCGCGCCAGCCGGGAGGCGCCCGCCCTTTGGACGTAGGTACATGTTTGATAAGGCAAAAAATCATGCACGCAAAAGCTGACCCGCTGTCGAAACCGATTTTGCAGGCTAATCCCAGCCTGGCGCGAGAATCGACGCGCCCGATACGGGCCTTGAACCGCGGACTCGACGTGCTTACGGAGCTGAATCGGGTAGAACGGGCGGCGATCAACACCATGGCCAGCGCAGTGGGCCTGCCGCGTACCACCACGTATCGCATACTGGAAACGCTGCGTTTAGCCGGCTACGTGGAGCGC
This sequence comes from Steroidobacteraceae bacterium, assembly GCA_035571175.1. GTDB lineage: Bacteria > Pseudomonadota > Gammaproteobacteria > Steroidobacterales > Steroidobacteraceae > Bog-1198. Next base: position 2,421 of record DATMKO010000144.1, read on the forward strand.
GACACGCACGATGACTGCTATCGCCCCACCATCATGGTGCGTGCCCTGTCGGATGGCTTCGATGACGAGGCGTTGATCGCTCATATCGCCAAGCCATTGCTCGCCTCGCTTGGCGTGCAAATCGTTTGGCCCGTGGCCGTGGCCACGCCCCTGGGGTCGACCATGATGATTCGCGAAACCACCGATCGCGAGAGTCCTCTCGCTTTGGAGCAGTACGGTGCCGGGGTTCGCGTGCCCATGCTGGCCTCCGCGGCCGGGCGCGCCTATCTGGCTTTTTGTCCGGCGCCGCAACGTGATGCGCTGCTCGAGCTATTGGCCCGCTCGCCGCTGCCGGAGGATCGCATGGCCCGCGATCGAATCGAAGTCGAGCGGCTGCTCAACGAAACCCGCAGTCAAGGATTCGGCATGGCGCATCGAGCCCGGCGCGTCTCCGAGGAAACCAGTCTGGCAGTTCCGGTGGGAAGCAAGGATCGAATCCTCGCGGCCCTCACGGTTCGCTACGCGGCCACCGCGGTGCCGCTGCGAACCGCGGTCGAACAATTCCTGCCGAAGATGCGCGAGGTGGCGCAGAAAATCGAGGCCCAGTTCGCCGCGTGAAGCGCGCGCTCATCGATGCGGAGCGGCGGTCTCAGCGGCCGTGATTCTATCGAAGGCAGCTTCATACTGCGGCAGCCAGTTTTTTTCCACCGAATAGCCATGGCCAACCTTGGGCAGCATGACTATCTCGGCGCCGGGGACCTTGGCAATGAAATCTCGCGTCGGCGCGGCCAGACACACCTGATCGAGCTGGCCCTGCAGCGCTATCCACTTGCCCTGGAGCACCTTCGCCGGCAGCAGGTCGACGCCCTGCAGCACCCCCTGGGGTGTGCGGCGCGGCGTCGCTTCGATGCCGGATCCCAAGCACAACGGCTTCTTCAGATCGAGATCGGGGCAAAAACCGAGGCTCAACGCCCCTTTGAACTCGCCCTCCTTGGCTTCGACCAATGCCGCATACACGAGCGTAGCCCCGGAGGAATAGCCAACGAGCGTGGGCTGCAAATTGCGTTTGAGACCTAATTGCGATTGCAACCCGCGGCTCAAATCTTCCAGATCATTTGCCGGGGCGACGCATTGTTCCGTGGATTTTTCCAATTCACCGAGATAATGGCGAATATCCAAGCCCGCCACGACCACGCCCTTGGCGGCGAGGCGTTCCGCCATCGCAATCACGCCCAGGTTCCAACCGCCGTCGCCCGACACGAACAGCACGAGCTCGCGCGGCTCAAGGGAACTGCGATAAATGGTGACGTCGCCAAAACGGCCATAGCTGAGGCTTAGCGGCTCGGCGGCGAGGGCGCTGGTTGCCAGCGCTACAGAGCACCACGCAAATCCGCGCAACCTGCGCACGCTATTTCCACAGGACATTGCGCACGCCACCAGAAATGAGAGCCGTCACGTCCAGCAGGGCGCCGGCCATGGCGAGACCGTCCGGCGCCGCGAGATAACGAGGGCGCCACTCGGGGTCGAATTTCTCTTTGAATTTCCGCAGCCCCTCGAAGTTATAGAACGTCTCGCCATAGCGCTGCACCATGCGCCCAAGTTTGTGCCAGGCGGGCGCCAATGCGTGCTCCTCCAAACCCGCCAGCGGGGCCATCCCCAGGTTGAACCACTTGAACGCCTGCGCCCTGCCCCACAGCATGCATTCGA
>DATMKO010000145.1:0-13316 GCA_035571175.1 Steroidobacteraceae bacterium
AGGTGTTCGGCGAGGTACTGCAGAATGGGCGCACTTTCCTCGCGCGACAGCCCTTCGATGCCGATACCATATGACGGATCGAGGTACAGGGACTTCTCGCCGGTCACCGGGTGTGTGCGCACCATCGGATGCGTGCTGCCACGGACCTTGCGCTGAAGATCCTCGGAGAGCGCCGGCGCATCGCGCGTGGCGGCGAGCCGGCCGATCGGGCTGTCGCTTACCTCGACCGCGGCGTGGGCGGACTTCAGGACGTCACGCAGGGAAAAATGCGTGCGCAGGCCCGCGATGATTTTCTGGTAGGTCTCGCTGAGCGTCCGGTAGGCGAGGCCGGCATTGGCGAACGTGGTGTCGCCGCCAAACGGCGGGACCTCTACGGAGCGCAGGATGGTGATCGCCGGGGGCTCGGGTAGGAATGGCGAATCCGTATGCCAGCCCGAGCCGAACACCATGTCCGACCGGTCATCAGCCTCCTTGATCAGCGGGTGGACGTTGCGGTGGCCGGGCACGCCCTGCGTATAGGCGTCCTCGGCGAACGGACCGAAGCGCAGGCTGAACGCCTCGTGGTCGGCATGCGCCAGCTCGCCCTGGCCGCGAAGATAAATCATCTTGTGGCGGAACAGCGCGTCGCGAACTTCCGTGAATTGCTCGCCGCTCATCGCGGCAATCCGAACGCCGACGATCTCCGCACCCATGGCGGCCGCAAGCGGCCGGGCTTCAATATGGCGATATGCGGCCGCGCGATTGTCAAATTGACCTGTGGGATGCAGGTGCATGTGTCGAAACCATACACCTATCGCGGCTTTGCCGCCCCGTTGGGATCAATGAGCTTGAATACCCACACGGTCGTGCCCGCCGCGGGATCGATTATTTCAGGCGTCAGGCTCCGGCTGCCGGCATCGAAGGCGCCGCCGCCGCCGGCGATCACGACCACATATTGCACGCCGTCAACCGCGTAGGTTGCCGGTGAGGAACTTGGGCTGGCATTGAGCACGCTCTGCCATAACAGCGCGCCGGTCGCTGCGTCATACGCGCGGAAGCGACGGTCGCGCGCCCCGCTGAATACCAGGCCGCCGGCCGATGCCAGCAGCGAGCTGGCAATGGGAGCGCGCTGGCGCTTCGACCAGACAACTTGTTTGGTCTTGAGGTCGATGGCCTCGATGCGGCCGAAATTGCCATCGTTGCCGGGTTTCGGACGAGCCCCGAGGCGTACATCCAGACCACCGGCCGCGATCTTGGCGGCGTCGCGTTCGTTCCAGCCGTAATCCATGCAGTTGTTATCCAGCAGCGGCACATAAAGAGTGTTGGAAGTCGGATCAATCGCGGTCGCCGGCCAGTTCCGCGCGCCCGTCGCGCCAGGGCAGATGAGATCGGTTCTGCCCGCCGGCGGCTCGAGCGCCGGTTTTATGTTCTTCTTGCCGGACTTGGGATCGATGCTTGCAACAAGATTTTGCAGGCCCAGATCTTTGGAGAACTCATACTTGCCGTCGCTGCGGTTGACCGCGTCGAAGATCGCGCTCTTGCCGCCGGTGACCAGCAGTTTGGTGGGCTTGCCGTTGACAGGCAGCGTGATCAGCGACTGCTCGAATGCCCAGTCGAGATCCCAAACGTCGCGGTTCATGTGCTGGTAGAACCAGCTCAGCTTGCCAGTATCGGCATCGAGCGCCACCGTCGAATCCGTGTACAGCGCATCGTTGTTCGATAAAGGTTTGCCGGCCCGCGGCATTAGCAGCGTCCCGACGTCGTAAGTATTGCCGGTCCCGAAATAGACCAGATTCAAATCCGGATCATAGCTGCCGATCGACCATACTCCGGAACCGTAGCGCTCATTGACGGGAGCCCCGTTCCAGCTGTCGCCGCCGGGCTGCCCCGGACGTGCAATGGTGTTGAAGCGCCACTTCTCGTCGCCGCTGTGCGCGTCCAGGCCGACGATGAAGTCGCCGCCGCCGGTATCGATGCCGAGACTTACGCCGACGATCACCCTGCCGTGAACGAGCAGCGGTCCGCCGGAAATGTGGAAGTAGGCGCCGTCGAACTGCCCAGGGTGCACACCCTGCTCGGGACTGACGACCGCATGATCCCAGCGAAGATTGCCGGTCTTCACATCCAGCGCGACGATGTGCCCGTCGGCGGTAGGGGCATAGAGTTTGTCCTCATAGATCGCCATGCCCCTCATTCGGGCGTCGCGGCCGTTGTGAAGCGCGTCCGGCAGCGAACGGACGTATTGCCAGAGAATACTGCCCTCCGCGGCGTCGATCGCTTCCACCGTATCGGCGCCTTCAATGAACAGCACGCCGTCGTGGATCAGCGGTGCGGCCTCGTTGGCACTGGGCGGTAGCGCCAGGGTCCACGCGACACCGAGATTGCGCACGGTCTTTGTATTGATCTGATCGAGCCGACTGTAACCGAGCGTGGCATAGCTGCCGCGCCACATCAGCCAATCGCCGGCAGCAGGGTCTCGCAGCATCGCGTCGGAGGCCGGCGTGACCTTGCTTAAGAGGATCTGTCGCGCGGCGATGGCGGCACGGAATCTCTCGTCCTGGTTATCGACGAGGGCGGCACCGACGCGCGGGCTCGAATCGTGCTCGGACGCGGCCAAGGACTCCGCCGGCGCGCCGCTGATGGGCGCGCTCGACGCTGCAAGCTCTGTCGTTCCCGCCCTTTCGCCGTTTTCCTGCAGCATATAGGCTTCGATGTCGGCATAGGTCCTGCTGCTCAAGGTGCCTGGACTCGCCGGCGGCATCCGCTTCATGATCAGCGACCACAGGGCGTCCGGCGACTGATCGTGCCAGTGCGCCTTGAAAGCAGCGCCTTTCAATGCCGAAGCGAACTGACCGTCGTTGAGATTGGGGCCGTGACAGGCCGCGCAGCTTTCTCGATAGGCAACAGCGCCGCGCGTGGCCTGTGGCTCCGTGAATCCAACAGGCCCGCTGTCGAACAGGGATTGCGCGCCGGCGGCAGCACACAGGATGCCGGCTGCCCCCGCCGCCCACATCAAGCGCATCCGCCAACCCGGCCTGGTTATCCATGGCATCGGTGCACGACGCTGTTCGATTTGCATTGTTCTTCTCCAGTGACCACAAATCGCCGACCCCGAAAACTATTTATCGCCGCAGCTACGCGCGGCGTCGAGCGCGAATCCGATTTTCCGCCTCTTCGATGTAGTCCGCGGCGTCCTTAAGTCCGCGAACGGCCAGAAATCGCTGGTGCGCATCGAGTTTCGCTGCCGGGTCGAGAATTTGCATGTTGCAGGCGTGGGCCAGAGCCAGTTGCACCCGCTGGCCGGGCGTCAGCGGCGCCGCCGCATCGATCGTCGACTCGCGAAAAAGGTGCAAGAACTTCGTCACCAGGCTGTCTGCAATGGGTGCGGGAAGGGTCATTGGCGCTTCGTCGGCTGACATGCGCGGCGCAGAGACATTGAGTGCTGCCTCCAGAGTCGATGCCGCTTTATCGCGCTCACTCATCCAGGGGAGTCCAAAGCGTTTCTCGACGGTTTTGAGAATTGATGTGTGGTCGAATGATTCTTGTGGAGTGGCGCCAATGACCGTCTTTTTCCCGGTGTAGGCGGATACCACGATGGCCGGCACGCGCACGCCCAAAAGATCAAAATCGAAATGGTTGGCTGGGTCCGCGTAGCGCTGATCGCCGCCCGGAGGCACTGCCGAGGGTGGAGGTACGTGATCGAAGAATCCGCCGTGTTCATCGCATGTGATGACCAGCATCGTATCAGCCCAGTAGCGCGACACTCGAATCGCCTCATAGACCCGCTTGATGAGCAGTTCCCCCTTGCGTACATCGTTGAGAGGATGCATGGAATTGCCATTCACGGACTGATGGCCCGTGTCATAGCGGGGCTCAATGAATATGTACTCGGGAAGGGTGTCCAAGCGCAGATCACTTTCAAAGCAATCCATCTCGCGGAACTTCTGGGTGAAGATATCGAGAAATTCCAATCTTAGATGGTCAATTCCAGCGGTCTGCGGCAAACCATCATGGTAGATGTGCCAGCTCTTACCTGCGGCCTCGAGTCGCTGATAGATCGTCTGGCCGGGAAAGGTGAATCCGGCGAGGACGCTCGCGTCTTCCGGGCTGTCGGTCAATCCACCGGAGGTCGCTGCATGCACAAAAAAGCGATTGGGCCAGGTGGGTCCCGGCAGCGATGAGTGCCAATAGTTAAAGACGGCAAATTCGTTGGCGAGCGACATCAGCACCGGCAATTGCGGCGGTTGGAAACACTGCATCACGAGGGCCGGTTGCGACGGATCTTTTGCCGCACTCAGGGCGCTGTAGGCGAACCCGGTCATCGGTGCCGGATTAATTCGCGGGCCGGCGGCCCGAACGCTCCCGGGCGCGTCGCCGTAAAGTTGAATTTGCACATCCTCGAACTCGTGTCCGGGATCGAACGGCATGGCATAGGCGGCAGGATTGGAATACTCATTGTCGAGCGCTCCGACCACGGCGGGGTTCTGTGCCCTCAACGAGCCCAGAAGATGATCGAAGGAACGATTTTCGAGCATCAACACCACAAAATGATTGATATTGCCGAGAAGTTCAGCCGTGGGCAGGTTCTGGTCAATCAAGGGGCAACTCCGCTCGAGAGGCTCTAAGGATTCTAGCAGCGCCCCGACCCGCACCGCGCGCGCACCTTATTGACGCGATTTGTCTACACTTGACAAAGAATTCGCCCCGACTGAAGCTCCGCTGCCCGGCGGATCCGAATCGGATTTGACGCTTGCCTTCGGCGCGAGGGATCGCAATCCATGGGTACCCCCCATCTCAAACCTGCTCCCGCCTCCGCGTTGCCGCCCATCCAGTGCATCGTTGTCCTGATGCTGGAGAACCGGTCGTTCGATCATGTGTTTGGAAAATGGCCGGGGGTGTCGGGCCTGTCGCAGGGACCGTTTTCCAATAGACCGAATCCCGCGGCAATCGCTGGCGCCCCTGGCAATACGCCGATTGCGGCCGGCCAGCCGGCGTTGTTCACGGTGGCACAGGGCCAGGGTCCGAGTCATTCGGTGGACGGCACGAATGTGCAGCTGTTCACCTCGAAGGTCGTCAATCCGGGTACCGCGCTCAAGCCTGTGAACGATCGTGGGTTCGTCGAAAGTTACAAGAGTGAGTTGGCGGTGGATGGGGTCCCCGGAGCGACCGCGGACCTGACACCGGTGATGCAGACCTTCGAGGCCGGTCAATTGCCGGGTCTCGCGGCATTGGCTCAGAATTTCGTCCTGTGCGATCAGTGGTATGCGGAGGTCCCCGGGCCGACCATGCCCAATCGGCTGTACGTGCATGCGGCGACCTCGGCGGGCTGGGCGCGCAACGACTGGAGCGTGGCGCTGAACTCGGTCACGATTTACGAGCAGATACAGACCAGCGGCCGCAGCTGGGCGGTGTATTACAGCGATCAGAACGAGGTCGCGCAGTACAGTCGCATCAATACGCAGCGTGCGAATTTCAAGCTGTACGAATCCGGATTCGCCGCCGACGCCGCCGCGGCGAAACTCGCCAACTATAATTTCATCATCCCGCGCTTTGCGGGATCAGCCACGGACGGTCCCGTCACCTCGATGCACGCTCCCCAGGATGTGCGCCCCGGTGATCAACTCGTGGCCGATATCTACGCGGCTCTGCGCAGCAGCCCGCAGTGGCCGCAGACTCTGTTCATCGTCACATTTGATGAGCACGGCGGCTATTTCGACCACGCGAATCCACCCCCGGCGGTGAATCCGGACGGCATCAACTCACCGGCCCCCGGAGATAACGCCTCGTTCGCTCCACAATTCGCGTTCGACCGTCTGGGACTGCGCGTTCCAACGCTTCTCGCCTCGCCGTATCTTGCCAAGGGGACGGTGTGCTCGAAGCGATTGCAGCACACCTCGATACTGGCGACGGTGCGCAAGCTCTTCGGAATCAGTACGGCGTTGACCAAGCGAGACGCCGCGGCGGCGAGCTTCGAGGATTTGTTTGTGGCCGCGCCGCGGCCGGATACGCCCACGACTCTCGTGCCACAGGCCGCTGCGCCGCCGATACCGCTCGATGCCACACAAGCGGCGCCAGATGAGTACATGAGCGAGATGGCTCGTTATTGGCGCAAGGCCACAGCAGGGCTTCCGGGTGCTGCGCCGGCGGTCGTCACTCCGACGACGCAGGATGAAGTTCACTCGTTTGTACGGCAGCAAGTTCAATTGTTCTTGGACTACCGCGCGGCAACGAGCGGCGGACGTTCCCTCTCACAGGAGGACCAGATGGCTACACACGTCGCCCTTCGTGGCAGCGAGAAAACCCTGCTGGCGAATTCACGTGCGGCGGGACCGGTCGATCCGAAGGAGATCATCAGTCTCACGGTTCGCACCCGTTCGGTCGGAGATCCCGCGGCGCTCGAGCAGCGCGTCAAGCAGCAAAGCAGCGAACCCCTGGCCCGGAGAACCTATCTTTCGCGAGCCGAGTTGGCTTCCGGACATGGCGCCAAAGCAGAGGATCTCGACTTGGTGGAACAGTTCGCGCACGAGCACAACCTGATCGTCGCGCATCGCAGCGCGGCGGAGCGTTCAATCGTTCTCAAGGGCACTCTTGGCGATCTTCTCAGCCTTTTTCCGGCGAATGTGCAGATGTATCACCACTCCACCGGCACCTATCGGGGCCGCCAAGGCGAGATCCAGATCCCGACGGCACTGCAGGGCATTGTGACCGGAATATTTGGCTTCGATTCGCGCCCCAAGCACCGCTACACGCGCGTTCGCAACGCCGGAGGTCCTGGAGGCGGCAGCGGCATGGCCTCCACGGAATTCGCCAAGCGCTACAATTTTCCGCAGGCATTCCAGGGCCAGACCCTCGATGGGACCGGGCAGACGATTGCCATCATCGAGCTGGGAGGCGGATTTCGCACCAGCGATCTCAAAGTCTTCTTCAACGAAATCGGCGTCGCGCCGCCTGCGGTGACGGCAATCTCGGTCGATCACGCCGGCAACAAACCGACCACCCCCGATTCCGACGATGGCGAGGTGATGCTCGATATCGAAGTCGCCGGCGCGGTCGCTCCGAAAGCCAAATTTGCCGTGTACTTCGCGCCGAACAACGGCGATCAGGGCTTCATCGATGGCATCAGCGCCGCGGTCCACGATTCCGAGCGCAATCCCAGCGTGATCTCCATCAGTTGGGGTGGTCCGGAAAGCACCACCGATCAACAGGGTATCGCGGCGTTTCATGAGCTGTTCGTCGCCGCGGCGGCGGTTGGGATGACGGTCTGCGTCGCCTCCGGCGATCACGGCACCGCTGATTCGGATGCCGCCGACTGGGATGGCAAGATTCACGTCGATCATCCTGCGGTTGATGACATGGTGCTTGGCTGCGGGGGAACGCAGATCGACAGCAACGGCAATGACGTCGTCTGGAACGATGGCACGCCGTTCGACAAGAGTGCACCGGGCGGGGGCGGTTGGGCCAGCGGCGGCGGCATCAGCGAAGTGATCGCCGTGCCGAGCTACCAGGCGAACGCGAAACTTCCGGTATCCATCGATTCCGGGAATCCCGGGCGCGGCGTTCCCGATATCGCGATGAGCGCAACCAATTATTACACGCGTGTGGACAGCTCCGAGGGAGCCTCCGGGGGCACCAGCGCCGTGGCGCCGCTGATGTCCGCGCTGGTTGCGCTGCTCAATCAGGCGAAACAAAAGAATGTCGGATTCTTGAATCCCACTCTGTATGCGAACGCCACTGCCGGCGTGGTGCACGACGTCACCGCCGGTACCAATGCCATCGCCAACACCGTAAAGGGTTACAGCGCCGGGCCCGGTTGGGACGCCTGCTCGGGGCTCGGCACGCCGGATGGCACTGCGCTCCTCGGGAAGCTCTGAGCAGGCGGCCCGAAGCACTTGCTACTCTTGCGCGCCGGCGCCCACCGCCACCCACGCGAGATCCGCATTCGACACCGATTCGAGCTTGAACTTTTTGGCGGCAGCCGCCATGCGCGTGAGCGCTTGGGCCAAAGGCATGGGTGGCTGCTTGTCGCCTTTCTTCAATTTATGGAAACGCACCGGGTTGATGCGCGCCACGACGTAATTGCGTAAGTAGGGCGACTTGAACCCGCGCTTCTGCAGGGTTTGAATGATGCGCTTGGTTTGCGCCTCGATTTCCATCAACCGCGCTGCAAATCCTTCCCGCTCGCGCAAACTGGCGCTAAGTGTTCGCTCGCTGAACCGATCTACCTTTCTCAAAAAAGAGTTGTAGGCGCCGCCGGCGAAACGGGATGACTTTTCATACACGATCCCGAGGGTCAGCAGCTCGGCGGATTCGAATTCCGCGGCGTACTGCGCCTCCTTGGATGCGGGGTGACGCTTCGCGAGACTTCTGGCCATGCGAATGACTTCGAGGCTGCGATCGCGCAAGTTGTGGGCTTTCTCGGTGTTGAGGGCGAGGATGCGATAGGCCAGCGTCTCATCAGGGGAGATCAGCGCAGTAATCTGCTTGAGCCCGAGGACCTTCCCGGCAGCCAATCGGTGGCGGCCATTCGGCGTCCACAGGCGGCCGTCTTCGCCGCGCACGACGATCAGCGGATCTAAAAAGGCCGCGGTTGCGTCGATACTCACCGCGAGCCGCTTCGCGTGGGTGGGCGACAAATCCCGCTGGAAGGGCGTGGGTTGGACGACGCCGAGGGGCAACGACGCAAGGACGAGCGGCCGCCCGCCCAATGGATCCCGATAGGCGCCGATGAGCGCGCCGCCGGCATTTCTTATCAACGCGACGACGTCAGCGATTTCTGCGCTGTCCATGGCGATGACGACATCGGCGGCATCCAAGCCTCGGGCGCTTGCGCCCGGAGCGAGCTTTCCGCGTGCGCGCTTGGTGGTCGCGGATTTGCGGATGCGGGTGGCTTTTGACTTGTTCTTTGCGGCTGCCATGAGGGCACAGTACTCCCTACGGCTCAGGGGCTTCAATATCGGATGGCTGGTACCAAAAAATACTCGCGGTGTGGCTCTTGACGATCGAGCACGTCGCTAAGAGTATTTGCGAGTGGCTATGCCCATCGCCAGCGATCAGTGGAGGAGTCAATTGCTCAAAACGCCTCGATCGATTCCCGGAGCCATCCTGCTCGCCGGCGTCATCGCGGGCACGATCGATATTGGCGCTGCGGCTCTTATCAATGCCGCTAGTATCGCGGTGATCTTGAAGGCGATAGCGAGCGGCATCTTGGGCAAAGCATCCTTCGAGCAGGGCATCGAAGCTGAATCATTGGGGTTGTTTCTGCAGTGGGCCATGTCGATTTTGATCGCGGCAATTTTTGTGGTCACGGCGTCGCGGCTGAACATCCTCAAACGGCAATGGTTGGCAGCTGGGTTGGCATACGGCGTCGTCGTCTTCTTTGTCATGAACTACGCAGTCGTGCCACTCTCTGCCATCGGTCGCATCCCTCACTTCACGCCCCTGCGCTTTGTCGCCAATTTGCTGGCAATGCTTTTGTTTGGCATGATCATCGCTTTCTTCGCACGCTCTGCGCAGCCAAACGACCCGCGAGTTGCCGCGGCCGAATCCGGTGATAGGGCGTGAAGAGCAAGGAGATGCAGCGCTATGACCGATCAATCAACCAATACACGTCGAATCATCGCGGCTCCGCAACCGAGCCATCCCGATCTGCGTTCCACCGTGATCAACGTTCATTGCGCGGAAGACGAGGACGTCGAATGGCAATGGACCGAGACCGTCGAGGGCCGCTTCGTTTCCGGGTATCGCCTCGTGCCGCGGAAGCGATCCGCCTCTTAGATCCTCTTTGTCGCCAGGCACAGGGCCGCCGTGTACACGGAGAAAACGATGCACGTGATCCACTCCCAAAATGTGAAGCTTAAGTAGAGCGGCACGCCTCGCGATCGCCATTCGAGGCCTACCCAGCGTAGTTCCGGTAGCGCATAGGAAACATACGCCGGCGCGAGGCCCGCCAGCAGGATTGGCAACAATGCAGCTCCTGCCAGCAATCCGGCGTAGAGCCGTGGAGTGCCGGGGAACGGGCGCCTGCGAAACCGGAAGCTGCGCTCGGTGGCCAGGAAAGTCAGTTGAACTATCCCAACGCACTGGCCGAAGAAGGCCGCAAGTGCCAGGATTTCGTGCCCTTTCGGAACCCGCAGGGCTCGCTCGGGGACCAACGCACACACCATGCAAACGTAGCCGACGATCAATGCCCAAATTCCTACCGGCCGGCGCCCAGTGCCCCCGGGTCTGCCGTCCCGAAATAATACCGTCGTCCAACACAGCCCGCCCAGCGCGCAGAGCATCAAGCCGCCCCACGCCCATTGATACCCATCGGGGTTGCGATCAGGGTAAAGCAGATTGGAGATGCTCATGTAGCGCCAGTCGTACTCGGAAGGATATCGTCGGGCGGCGATCCACAGGCCTGCCCAAAACGCGAGCACTCCCAGGGGTGCCATGGCACACAAGCTTTTTCGTATCGGCGCGCTAATTGGCATACCTTGAATGAAGGGCGTTTATACTTGCCGCTACGATGATCGACCTCCTGAACGACGCGGCGCAGCGAGCAAGCCGCTACCTTGAATCTCTCGACACTCGCTCCGTCGCACCGGAGGCGCAGGCGCTTGCTGCACTTGCCAGGTTTAATCGGGCCTTTCCAGAACATACTACTAGCGCCGAGTCGGTGCTCGCCGAACTAGATGAGATCGGTTCGCCGGCCACCATGGCATCGGCCGGTGGACGATTCTTTGGATTCGTAACTGGCGGGGCGCTTCCTGCGGCCGTGGCGGCAACTTGGCTCGCCGCCACCTGGGATCAAAACGCCGGTCTTGTGGTTTCCTCGCCCAGCAATGCGGCGCTCGAAATCGTTTCGTTGCAGTGGTTGAAGGATATCTTCCATCTGCCAGCTCAAAGCGCCGGCGGGTTTGTCACCTGTGCCACGGCGGCGAACTTTTCCGCACTGGCGGCCGCGCGGCACGCATTGCTGGCACGCGCCGGCTGGGATGTTGAAGCACATGGATTGTTTGGGGCACCACTGCTCACGGTAGTAGTCGGCGATGAAGTGCATGCGAGCGCGCAGAAGGCACTTTCGCTGGTGGGATTCGGGCGCGACCGGGTTGTACGTGTTCCCGTCGACGCACAGGGGCGGATGCGTCTCGAAGCCTTTCCAGAGGTCGACGATCGCACGATTGTGTGCGTGCAGGCAGGCAACGTGAACAGCGGCGCTTTCGATCCCATCTCGAAGATCTGCGAGCGCGCTCACTCGAATGGCGCCTGGGTGCACGTCGATGGCGCTTTCGGGATGTGGGCTGCGGCCGCTCCGGCGCGAGCACATTTGGCCCGCGGCGTCGAGGATGCCGACTCCTGGGCCACCGACGCCCACAAATGGCTCAACGTCCCGTATGACAGCGGCCTGGTGTTCACGCGCAACGCCGACGCCTTGCGCAGCGCGATGTCCGCTGGCGGCGCATACCTCGCGCAGGACGAAGACCGTGTCCCGTATCAATACACGCCCGACTTTTCGCGCCGCGCGCGTGGAATCGAAGTTTGGGCCGCACTGCGCCAGCTTGGCCGCTCCGGACTTGCCGATCTGATCGAACGGACGTGCCGATACGCGGGCCAATTTGCGGAAGGGCTCCGGGCTGCTGGCCACCGCGTGCTTAACGACGTCGTGCTCAACCAGGTTTTGGTGTCCTTCGGAAGCCCGGAACGAACGCGCGAGGTGATTGCGCGCGTCCAACGGGACGGTACATGCTGGTGCGGCGGTACGGTCTGGCAGGGGAACACAGCGATGCGCATCAGCGTGTCGTCGTGGGCAACGACCGAGGCGGACGTACAGCGCAGTCTCGCGGCGATCTTGAAGGTGGCCTCGAATTAGAGGATGTGGCTGGTCGTGATCACTCCACTCATTGCAATCATCCTTGGCGCAATCGGGTTCGGTGGTGGAATCTATGAGACGCTGCTTGTCGACAGAGTTTGGCCCGACAATCTTGCCATCATTCAGCCGACGCGCGGGGGGCTGGATCGCAAGCTCTTCTGGATGCCAATTCATACGTTGTACGAGATCGCACTGCTAGCCAGCGCGTGGACACTCTGGAGCAACTCTTACGCCCGCTCTTGGATTATCGTTGCCCTGGTTGCTCATTTCGTTTCCCGGGCTTGGTCCTTTGCATACTTCATTCCGAACGCTGTGCGGTTCGAAAATTTGGGCGAGCTCAGTGACTCCGAGCGTCATCTGGCCCGACAATGGACCCGCTTGAGTCGGTGCCGGCCTCTGCTTGAGGCGGTTTCGATTATCGCGCTCGGCGCGGCGATCCTATATCTTGGGCGGTCGGTCCATTAATTGTCCGGCGGCATTCTTGGCACTGCTGCTCATGTGTGGCGCCGCGTACTCGGAGTCGATCCCGCTGGTTCACGAACATGGCACGCTGCAGGTGCCTGTTCTTGTCAACGGCAAAATTTCGCTTAATTTCACGATTGATAGCGGCGCGACTGACGTTTCCATTCCCACGAACGTATTTTACAGTCTGATCAGCGCCGGGACGGTGTCGCCTCAGGATTTCCTGGATAAGCGGGCCTATAAATTAGCGGATGGGTCCACAGAATACTCCCAGCGATTTCGCATCAGATCACTGCGGGTGGGAAATTTGGAACTCCGAGACGTCGTAGCGTCGGTCGTTCCTCCCGCGGGATCGCTGTTGCTGGGGCAGAGTTTTCTTTCGCGACTTAAATCTTGGTCGATCGATAACGAACACCAAGCCTTGCTGATTACTGAATCGGCGACTTCCCAGTCGCCATTAATTGTGCCGCGGTCAAAAAATGGTAGCCGCAGCGGTTGGGTGCGCCTCACAGCTCTTAATGATCCAGCGGGACAGCTCTTAGTGAATACCGCGAGCTTCCAGGGCAACGGAGACTTGCGGTCGTTGTGGGATAAACACATTTTCCCGCCTCATACCGAAAAGTGGCAGGGTAAGTGGGTGAGTTATGCGCTGGATCAGTGGGAATTTGAGTGTGGGCAGCACAGAGCCAGATTGGAGGCGAGAACAGATTATTACGAAGATGGAACGCGTTGGGTCGCGGATTCCAAGCTGATTTCATCGGCAGCCTGGCACGCCGTCCAGCCAGACACATGGAAGGATGGGGAGATGAAGCTGCTCTGCGACTAGCAGCCGCGGGAGGCCGTTTTGGCCTAGAATCTGCGAAGGCGCGTTGGAATTGCGCCGCTGACTCGCCCGCAAATGCTGGGAGGCATTCATGAGGTTAATAATCAGTGTTCTTGCCGCTGCTTGGCTAGTGTCTGGTTGCTTAACCAATCCTCCGAACGAGGACAGCACCGGCGTTGGACATCGGGATCCGCGCACCGG
>DATMKO010000146.1:0-14415 GCA_035571175.1 Steroidobacteraceae bacterium
CGGCTCCGGCGAAGGGGTTTGGTCGACAAACGCGCCGCGCCTCTCGCACATGGACGATTGGTACATGAAGCGCCAGCTGCAAAATTTCCAGCAGGGCTTGCGCGGCAGTCACCCGCAGGACTTCAGCGGTGCGCAAATGGCCGCGATGGCGAAGACATTGGCGGACGATGCGGCAATCAATGATGTACTCAAGCATATCGATTCGATGTGAGGGCCGGACCCTTGGCATCGCGATGCACTACTGACTGAACATTCGGAGCTTTCGATGGCCTACGCTGCAATTGCCGATCGGGATAACGCACATGCACTGCACGATCCGCAGAGCTTTATCACCAAGTACATCTGGTCCCAGGACCACAAGGTCATCGCGATTCAATACACGATCACGGCGATTGCCATCGGCTTGGTGGCACTCACCCTGTCGGTGCTGATGCGATTGCAGCTCGGCTTTCCGCAGAGCTTCCACCTGATCGCGCCGCAGAACTACTACCAGTACATCACCCTGCACGGCATGATCATGGTCATCTACCTGCTGACCGCGTTGTTTCTCGGCGGCTTCGGCAACTACCTCATTCCCCTGATGTGCGGTGCGCGCGACATGGTGTTTCCGTACCTGAACATGATCAGCTACTGGGTGTACCTAGTTGCCGTGCTGGTTCTGGTGGCCGGCTTCTTCGTACCCGGTGGGGCCACCGGCGCCGGTTGGACCCTGTATCCGCCGCAAGCCATTCTCTCCGGCTCGCCCGGCGCCAAGTGGGGAATCGTCTGCATGCTGGCATCGCTCGCCATCTTCATAGTGGCGTTCACGATGGGCGGCCTGAATTACGTGACTACGGTGCTGCAGGCCCGCTGCCGCGGCATGACCATGATGCGCATGCCGCTGGCGGTGTGGGGCATTTTCATGGCGACGGTGCTCGGCCTGCTGGCCTTTCCGGCGTTGTTCGTATCGGCCATCATGATGACTCTGGACTGCCTGCTGGGCACCAGCTTCTTCATGCCGGCGGTCTCGTCGATGGGTCAGCCATTAGGATACAACGGCGGCAGTCCGCTGCTGTTCCAGCACTTGTTTTGGTTCTTTGGGCATCCGGAAGTCTATATCGTCGCGCTGCCGGCGTTCGGCATCGTCTCCGATCTGCTCAGCACCCATGCAAGGCGGCATATATTCGGCTATCGCATGATGGTGTGGGCGATTCTGGCGATCGGCTGCTTGAGCTTCGTGGTGTGGGCGCACCATATGTATGTGAGCGGCATGAATCCATACTTCGGCTTCTTCTTCGCCACTACCACGCTCATCATCGCCGTGCCCACCGCGCTCAAGGTCTACAACTGGGTGCTGACGCTGTGGCGCGGCGACATTCATCTCACCGTGCCGATGTTGTTTGCCATTGCGTTCATCTTCACGTTCATCAACGGCGGCTTGACCGGCCTGTTTCTCGGCAACGTGCCGGTGGATGTGCCGCTGTCGGCGACTTATTTCGTGGTGGCGCACTTCCATCTCGTCATGGGAGTGTCGCCGATCCTGGTCGTGTTCGGCGCGCTCTACAATTGGTACCCGAAAATGACGGGACGAATGCTGAACGACACCCTCGGCAGGATCCATTTCTGGGTTACGTTCATCGGCACCTACATGATCTACCTGCCGATGTACTACCTCGGCATCCTGGGCGTGCCGCGCCGCTACTACGCATTGGATTCAGCCATACAGTTCATCCCGCCGTCGGTTCATACCATGAACGAGTGGATCAGCGTATCCGCAATGTTCGTAGCCGCCGTGCAATTGGTGTTTTTGTTCAACCTGGTTTGGTCGTTCTTCAAGGGCAAGCCGTCGGGTGGCAACCCCTGGCGCGCCACGACGCTCGAATGGCAAACGCCGGATACGCCTCCCCGGCACGGCAATTGGGGCGAGAGACTCCCCGTCGTTTACCGCTGGGCCTACGATTACAGTGTGCCCGGCGCCAAACAGGATTTCATCCCGCAAAACGTCCCGCCCGACAAGCTGACGCCCGTCGGGCACGCGCACTAGGAGTCAAGCCTGAGCACTTCTAGGCAGGTAAGAGCGCGCGCATGAACATCTGGGTCGCATTCGGCGTGCTCACCGTCGGCGTCATCATCTGGTTCATGCTGATCAGAAAGCTGAACACGAAATCGTGGGAGCGCCACGGCTCGAGCGTGCACGTGCGATCCGCGCGGGGCGATCTCGGCGAAGTGAACGTGCCGCCCGCTCGCATCGCCCTGTGGGTATTTCTCGCGGTCATCACCTCGCTGTTCGGTTTGTTCATCTCGGCCTACTTCATTCGCATGGGCCATGGGCATGGCGCCGATCACGGGGCGATCACGGATTGGCATTCGGTGAGCAAACCGCCGATCCTGTGGTTCAACACGGCGATGCTGGTGCTCTCCAGCGTCGCCATGCAGATGGCGCGCGGCGCCTTGAAGTCCAACAAGCGCGCTCGCGTCAATGGCTACCTCGTCGCGGGCGGTGTCTTCGCCATATTGTTCATCGCGGGCCAGCTCATCGGTTGGCAGCAGCTGCATGCTTCCGGGTACGGCATGACCCAAGGGCCCGCCGGCGCATTCTTTTATGTGCTGACCGGCGTGCATGGCCTGCATTTGCTCGGCGGACTGATCGTATGGCTGAAGACCGTCATCCGCATGCGCAAGCGCGAGGTGGAGCTGATCGACGTGCGCTTGAGCATCGAACTGTGCACGGTTTATTGGCATTATCTCCTGCTAGTCTGGCTGGTAATGTTCGCTTTGTTATTGTTCACCTGAATTCAAGGATCTCTCGAATGACACAAGAGGCAGCGATCGCGGGACAACCGGCGCCGGCTGAAGGCCTGGACGGCGTGGTCGCGGATTGGTCGGGCGACAAGCAAGCCTTTCCCGTGCACTGGGGCAAGGCGATGATGTGGATCTTCCTGCTCAGCGACACGTTCATCTTCTCGTGTTTTCTCACCGCTTATATGAATGTGCGGATGTCGACCACCGTGAACTGGCCGAACGTCAGCAAGGTGTTCTCCCTGCATATCGGCGGTGTCGAAGTGCCGCTGCTGCTCATTGCCATCATGACCATGACGCTGATCACGAGCAGCGGCACGATGGCATTGGCGGTGAACTATGGCTATCGGCGCGACCGCGCCAAAACCGCCGGCTTGATGATGGCCACGGCAGCCTTGGGCTTGAGTTTCGTCGGCATGCAAGCCTTCGAGTGGACCAATCTCATCGTCAATGAAGGCGTGCGGCCCTGGGGCAATCCCATGGGCGCGGCGCAGTTCGGTTCGGCGTTCTTCATGATCACCGGCTTTCACGGTTTGCACGTGTCGTGCGGCGTGGTGTATCTGTCGGTCGTTGCCCGCCGGGTCTGGACCGGATTTTATGATCGCAAGGGCAGCTACGCGACCGTGGAAGTCACCGGACTGTACTGGCACTTCGTCGATCTGGTCTGGGTGTTCATTTTCGCGTTCTTTTATCTGTGGTAAGGGGAAGTATGAACGACGCCGCCGCATCCGCAACCGTCCACCAGGAACAGGGGCATGGGACTGCCGATAAAGGGCATGCCGCCGAAGGCCAGCAGCACCCCTTAAAGATTTACCTGTTGATCTGGGCGCTGCTGTTCGTTTTCAGCACCTTTTCCTACCTGGTCGATTATTTCAATCTGCACGGCATGCTGCGATGGTCGCTGATCATCATCTTCATGCTGGCGAAAGCAGGCTTCATCGTCGCCATCTTCATGCACATGAGGTGGGAGCGGCTGGCGCTGAAGTTCGCCATCCTGATCCCGCCGCTGGCGCTATTGATTCTGATCAGCCTGATGGCGATCGAGGGCGCGCATACCTTCGTCACCCGCTATGGGGCATTCGGACACTGATCGGCGGCGGTAGCCTTTAAGTTCAGCGCAAAACCGTTGCGGATCGCGGCCACAATGCGCGCAGCAGGCTGACCATTGAGATGACGAGCAGAGCGGCGCCTGCATTGTGCAGCGTCGCCAGCGGCAGCGGGAAGCCAAAATGCACCATCGCCACCCCGATGCCTATTTGCAGCACTACCGCCAGCGCCAACAAGCTTCCGGCCGCGGTCAGTCGCCGGCTGCGGGCAGCGGCGGCGCACAGGCAGCCGACGATGATCAGAATCGAACCGGCAACGATGGCGCCGATGCGGTGCGTGATATGAATGGCAATTCGCGCGGGATTCGCCAGCACCCCACCTTCGTAGTCGATGCCGAGACCGCGCCACAGCACGAAGGCGTCGCGGAAGTCCATGTGCGGCCACCACGACGATTGGCAGGTGGGTAAATCTGGGCAGGCCGCGGCCGCATAGTTGGAGCTGGTCCAGCCGCCGAGTGAGATCTGCAGCAGCAGCGCTGCAAGGCCCAGCAGCGCGTAGCTTCGCAAGCCGGCCTCGCGCGCCGACAACTCGCGTACTTCGGGCGTCAGCGACAGCCACCACAGAATTCCCAGCGTGGTCAGGCCGCCCAACAAATGCGCCGTGACGATCAGCGGCGTGAGCAATTTGGTGACCGTGAAGGCGCCGAGTGCGCCCTGCAGGCATACGATGATGAACAGCAGCGCCACGGCAGTGAGCGGCTGCTGGCGCTCCTTGCGGTTCCACACCGCCCAAATCAGCAGGCTGATGATGATCAGCCCCAAGGTGCTCGCGAAATAACGATGAATCATCTCGTGCAGCGCTTTGCTGAACTCATGGGTGGTCTCTGGATATATGTGGCCGTAGCAGCCCGGCCAATCCGGACACCCCAAGCCGGCATCGGTGAGGCGCACCCAGGCGCCCAACACCACTACTGCCGCTGCCAAGAGTGCGCCGGCCAAGGCCAGCCGGCGAAACCACAACAAACGTGTTTGCGAATTCATTGATCAGCCTATGTGAGTACGGAATCAGCCAATGTGAGACAGGCCGAGTAAGCGCTTCATGTCTTCGAGCATGCCTTTGGGATTGGCGCCGGCCTCGTAGAACATCATAAGGTTGCCCAAGGGGTCGATCAAATAGATGCGCTCCGATTTGTCCCCCGCAGCGCGCGGCAGCAGCACAAGCCACGCCTCGTCTGCGGGAGTCAAGCGAATCGTAATCAAGTCCGGATGCATCGCATGCAGCGCCTGCGGGTCGCAGCAATCCTCGTCGAGGATGAACACCCGCTGCACGCGATCCATATCGCGATCGAGAGCGGTGCGAACCTGGCGCGTGTCGTACAGACGCCGCTGGCAGTCGTCGGTGCACCTGCCTTGCTGCACATACAAAAAGGTCCACTTGCCCTTGAGGAATTGCGGATCAGTCACGCCTCCCTGCTCAAGCGGCAGCGCCAATGCGGGCAAGGGTCTCGCCGGATCGATCAAGACTCCGGCGTTGACGCGGCTGCCCGGGTGCCACTCGCGTCCGTAGTACAAGTAGAAGGACAGTCCCAAGGGTGCGAAGAACAACACCGCCAAGACCACCAGCAGCCGCCCTTGGCGGCGATCCAGTGCAACATCCGAAGTCATACCAAGGATTCCTCATCGCGCCGGAAATTAACAACCACGTAAATGACGAATAGTGCCAGCGCCATCGCGAACCATTGCACTGCATAGCCAACGTGGCGCATCGGCGGAAATCCCGGCGGCGCCCAGCTGCGCACATAGCCGTCGGACTCGCCGGGGTCGAGCAGCACCGAATCGGCCGCGGCAGTCCAAGCGTTTTCGCCGAGAAGCCGTGCCACCTCCGCGCGCGTAGGATATTGCGCGACGATGGGAAAGGGCGGGCTCAAGGCTGCGTGTTCGCCCATTTGAATCCCCGCGCTCGGCATATTGTCGGCGCGGCCACGGATGCGCCGTTCATCGCCAGCAACCCTGATTGCCGGCCGCACAGCGCGGCTCGCGCCGAGGGGTAGCCAACCGCGGTTGACCAGCAACCAACCGCCGCCCTGCAGCGCGAACGGGGTAATGACGAAATAGCCGGCGCGCCCGCCGTTGACCATGTTGTCGATCAAAAGCTGGCGCGATTCATCGTAGTGGCCGCTCGCCTCGACATGCTGATAACGCCTGACCTTGGGTGTGTGAATATCAATCAGCAGAGTCGCATCCGCGCCCGCTGCGAATGCGTCGAACAGCGCGCGTTTCTCCTCGGCGCGGCGCAGTTGCCACCGCCCGAGCGCAATCAGCATGGCAATCAAGACAACGGCGAGCAGCGTTGTGAACGGCCTTGGTAAGAATGTGCGGGACCCCAGTTTGATTGGCACGATATACTGCTGGCCCTCAAGGGTTATCGCCGATCGCCAATTGGCATTCAAATATCTCATTGTCGCGATGCTCGCGCTGATTCTGATCAGCCTGGGCAAAGCGTTGTTTCATCTATCGAGATCCAGCCAGGAGGACGGCAAAAAAATGGTCGCCTCGCTGGCGTGGCGCATCGGCCTGTCGGTGGCGCTGTTTGTGCTGCTGCTGGTCGCCTACTACAACGGCTGGATCCACCCCGCGCACGATGCGCCGAAGCTATAGCCAATAGACGAAGATAAACAGTCCCAGCCATACCACGTCGACGAAGTGCCAATACCACGCGACGGCCTCGAATCCAAAGTGTCTCTGCGGCGTGAAATGGCCGCGCAGCACCCGCAACCAGATCACCGTCAGCATGATGGCGCCAACCGTGACATGCAGGCCGTGAAACCCGGTCAGCATGAAAAATGTGGAGCCGTAGATTCCGGTGCCGAGCTGCAGGCCCAGTTCGGTGTAGGCCTCGTGGTATTCCTTTGCCTGCATATAGACGAAGGTAAAACCCAGCAGGAAGGTTGCGGCCAAAAAGATCTTCAAGCGCAGCCGCTTGCCGCTGATCAGCGCCTCGTGCGCGATCGTGACCGTGACGCTGCTTGCGAGCAGAATTGCTGTATTCAGCGCCGGCAACCCCAGCGCCGGCACCGTCTCGAACGAGCCGTTGGCGCGCGGACCAATGATCGCGGGGCCGTTGCTTGGCCACACGCCGTCGAAATCCGGCCAGAGCATTTTGTTGAAGATCTTCACGCCCTCGCCGGCAAGCCAGGGCACCGCCAGATTGCGCGCGTAGAACAAGGCGCCGAAGAACGCGGCGAAGAACATCACCTCGGAAAAAATGAACCACATCATGCCCATGCGGAACGACCGGTCCACCGCCAGGTTGTACAGGCCTTGCTGGTTCTCGCCGATGACGGTGTGGAACCAAAAGATGAACAGCAGCGCCAGCATGGTGAAGCCGGGAAGCAGCGACCACGCCGGCATCCAGCCATTGAGAGTGGCAACCGCGCCGGACATCAGGGTGAAAAGCGTTATCGATCCATACAGCGGCCACGGGCTGCTGTGTGGGACGTAGTAGTGCTCTGCTTCCGCGTGCGCTGGCGCCATGTCTTAAGTCTCTAACGGTGAACGGGCGGCAATAGTTTAACCAACTCAGGGCTGTGACGCGCTCTGCGTCGTGTCGTAGAAGGTGTATGCGAGCGTGATCTTGTCGACATTGGCCGGCAACTCTGGATCCACGATGAAGCGCACGGGCATGTCCCGACCCTCTCCTACGCTGAATTTTTGCGGCGTGAAGCAAAAGCACTCGGTCTTATGGAAATACCTGGCCGTGCCATTGGGCGAAATGCTGGGAACCGCCTGAGCCACCGAAGCTCCCGAAGCCAAATTCCTGGCGAAGAACTCGGTGCTGTAAAGCTTGCCGGGATGTATGCGCATCGAGGCGACCTGCGGCCGGAATTCGAAGCTGCCGACCGACGCGGGCGAGGCGACGAATTCGACGGTTATTTCCCGATTCGGGTCGACCTGTTCGCGCGCCACGGCCGGGCCGGCCTTGGCCTCGGCATTGCCGATGCCGACCGCTCTGCAAAATACGTCGTACAAGGGCACCAGGGCCCAGCCGAACGCGAAGCTGCCCGCGGTCATGAGCAGCAGCCCGAGAACCAGCTTGCGATTGGCGCTCCTTTTGTCCATCAGTGGTGGCTGCGAAACACCGCGAGCGCGATGAACCCGAAATAAAATGCCAGCGCCGCCGATGCCAGGCCGATAACGGCGTTGCGGATTCTGCGACGCTGCTGAGATTCGCGCGTGCTCATTTCACGTCGGGCGGGGTGGTGAAGCTGTGATAGGGCGCCGGCGAGGGCAGCGTCCATTCCAACCCCGTGGGCAGCGCGCCGTCCCACACCTCGGCGCTTGCTTTCTTGCCGCCGCGAATGCATTGAATGATCACGATTACAAACAGAATCTGAGCGAGCCCGAAGCCGAAGGCGCCGATGGAGGACACTCTGTTCCAATCGGTGAACTGTACGGCGTAATCGGGTATGCGCCGCGGCATGCCCGCGAGGCCGAGGAAGTGCTGCGGAAAGAACAGCAGGTTGACGAAGATCGTCGACAGCCAGAAATGTGTTTTCGCCAGCCGCATGCTGTACATGTGGCCGGTCCATTTCGGAATCCAGTAGTACACCGCCGCCATGATGGCAAACACCGCGCCGGGCACCAGCACATAGTGAAAGTGCGCAACGACGAAATAGGTGTTCTGGTACTGGAAATCGGCCGGCACCAGCGCCAGCATCACGCCCGAGAAGCCGCCGATCGTGAACATGAACAGAAATGCCAGCGCAAACAGCATCGGCGGTTCGAATGACAGGGAGCCGCGCCACATCGTCGCGGTCCAGTTGAACACCTTTACCCCGGTCGGTACCGCGATCAGCATGGTGGACATCATGTAGAACATTTGCGCCGCCAACGGCATGCCGTCCACGAACATGTGATGGCCCCAGACGATGAACGATAGAAACGCAATCGACGCGATCGCGTAAATCATCGAGGTCGCGCCGAACAGAGGCTTGCGCGAGAAGGTGGGCAGGATCTCCGAGATGATGCCGAAGGCCGGCAGTATCATGATGTAAACCTCGGGATGTCCGAAGAACCAGAAGATGTGCTCGAACATCACCGGATCGCCGCCGCCGGCCGCATTGAAGAAGCTGGTCTTGAAATAATGGTCCGTCAGCAGCATGGTCACGCCGCCGGCCAGCACCGGCATCACCGCGATCAACAGGTACGCGGTGATCAGCCAGGACCAGCAAAACAAGGGCATTTTCAACAAATTCATGTGCGGAGCGCGCATGTTGAGGATGGTCACGATGACGTTGATTGCGCCCATGATGGATGAGGCGCCCATCATGTGAATGGCGAAGATCACCATCGGAAAGCTATCGCCGGTCTGCAACATCAGCGGCGGATACATGGTCCAGCCGCCCGCCGCCATGCCGCCGGGCACGAAAAATGTCGACAGCAGCAGGGTAAACGCGAACGGCAGAATCCAGAAGCTGAAATTGTTCATGCGCGGCAGCGCCATGTCGGGCGCGCCGATCTGCAGCGGAATCATCCAGTTCGCCAGTCCAACGAACGCGGGCATGACAGCACCGAAAATCATGACCAGGGCATGATTGGTCGTCATTTGATTGAAACGCTCCGGATCGACGAGTTGCAGCCCGGGCGAGAACAATTCGGCTCGAATGACCATGGCCATTGCGCCGCCGACGAAGAACATGATCAGGCTGAACACCAGGTACATGGTGCCGATGTCTTTGTGATTGGTGGCGAACAGCCAGCGCTTGATCCCGGTCGCCGGCCCAGCGTGGTGTTCGTGGTGCTCCTGCAGGTGGGTGGTGCCGCTCGCTTCAAACATTGCCATGGTCGGTAGCTCTTTGATGAATGGGTGCGTCGAATTTAGTTCGGCAAAGCTTGCACGGAACCGGCGGTGCGGCGATCCGCGGGACGGTCCGCGGCGGCCGCGGCGGCCGGCTTCAGGGCGGCCTTCTGCTCGCCGACCCACTTCTTGAAATCATCGGGAGTGCGCACGTCCACGACAATGGGCATGAAGCCGTGATCGCGGCCGCACAGCGCTGCGCATTGTCCGCGGTAAATGCCTTCCTTGCCGGGGTCGACCCTGAACCACAATTCATTGACGAAGCCCGGAACGGCCGAGCGTTTTATTCCGAAATCAGGGACCCACCAGGCGTGAATGACGTCCTGCGAGGTCAACAGCAGCCGCACCTTGGTGCCGCTGGGAACCACCAACGGGTGGTCGACCTCCAGCAGATAATTGGGCACGGAGTTCGGATCGATACCGGAATGCAGCTGGCGCGCGAAATTGGAATCGCGGGCCAGGGTCGAAAAAATATCGATGCCCTCGGCGGCATCCATGTACTGGTATTCCCACTTCCACTGATATCCGGTTACGCGAATCGACAATTCGGAATTGCGCGTATCCTCCATCTTGAGAATGACTCTCGCCGCTGGAATCGCCATCACGACCAGGATCACTGCAGGGATGAGCGTCCATATGATTTCCACCTGGGTACTGTGCGACATGGTGGTATCGGCAACCGCGCCGCGAGAATGGCGAAATTTCAGCAGCGAATAAATCATTGCGCCGAATACCAGCACCGCGATGCCGACGCAGATCCAGAAAGCCTCCATGTGCAGGGCGTAGATGTCGCGGCTGACCTCCGTGACCCCCAACGGCAGGTTGTAGCCGTTCGAGGTATTGGCGGCGGCGCTCGCAGCCCATCCGAGCGCGGCCAAGCACAGCGCTCCCGCGAAGCCAAACTTGCGCGATAGCGCGGCGCTGCGGCCGTCATCGCCCCTGGTAACTCTCATCGAATCGGATCCCCTAATTTCGCAACTGCGACGACATTCGCCGCCGACCCTCACCCAAACGCTGCGCCAGTCGCGGACTGCGAAGTCTAACCTTCGCCTCATGCTGCGCAAACTCCTGTTTTTCAGGGAATTCACTGAGATCAGGTCAAAGCCCAATGAAAACAGGCATGTAGAACCGCCCCGGTGTACGGGTTGCGGGCCTGCCGGTCGCTATTTCTCGCGCCGCACCCGCAATTGACGCTTGAGATCCTCGAGCGGCACCGACTGTTGCGGATTGCCGCGTCGGCTGCTTTCCACCGGCACCCAAGCATGCGCGAACACGACCTCGTAGGTCGCCGGCAGCCGGCCGTCCTGCCGAAATTTCTCGTACGCTGTCTGCATCGCAGCGAATTTGCGCGGCGTGGTCAGGCCCTTGGCGCGATCGCGAGCGGCATTGCGGGCACCGGTGGCCTTGAGATCCGCGGCCACCGCGCGCACGGTGAGATACTTGAGTGTGAGCCGCTCGACATCCAGCACCGGCGATGCAAAGCCGCTGCGTACCAAAGCATCGCCAAGATCATGCATATCGATGAATCGGTGCACATGACTGTGCGAGTCCACCTCCGCCCAGGCCAGGCGCAGCTCGCGCAAGGTATCAGGCCCAAATGTGCTGAACGTCAACAGGCCCTGCGGCGCGAGCACGCGGCGGAACTCCGCGAACACCGCGTCCGGATCGCACCATTGCAGCATCAGATTACTGACGATCAAATCGATGCTGCCGTTCTTGAGCGGCAGACGCTCGGCATCCGCGCACACGCGCGCAAAGGGCCGCAGCCACAGTTGCTGTCTGGCCGCCGCGTGCAGCATGCCTTGCGATGAATCCAACGCGATCACCAGAGCGCGCGGGTAGCGGCGCTTGAGCGCACGACTCCCTAGACCGGTGCCGGCGCCGGCGTCCACCACCGCGCGTGGCTGCAGCGCCGTCAACGTCAGCCGCTGCAACAAGCTGTTCCGAACCTCCGCGTGCAGCACGGCTGCCGCATCGTAGGTCGCGGCCGCGCGGTCGAAGGAGCGCCGCACCCAATGACGCTCCAGCCCATATGCTCCGGGTTCATCGCTCATCGCGCACACCGGCAGCGACAATCTCGGAAGCGTTCAATGCGCGAATTGGTATTCCAGGAGAATGCCGATGAACACCGACATCCCGACATATTGATTGTTGAGGAAGGCGCGAAAACAGGCGTCGCGATCGCGCGCTCGGATCAGCCAGAGTTGATAGATGAAAAACAGCGCGGCCACCCCCAAGCCGGTCTCGTACCAATATCCCATGCGCAGAATTCTTCCCAGCAGGTGCAGCGACAACAGCGTCATGCCCTGCAGGACGGCGATGATATGGCGGTCCGAATCGCCGAACAGTATGGCGGTCGATCGCACGCCGATCTTGATGTCGTCGTCCCTGTCCACCATGGCATACATCGTGTCGTACACGGTGACCCACAGCATGTTGGCGAGGAGCAAAAGCCAGGCAACTCGCGGCACATGCTCGAGCTGCGCGGCGAACGCCATCGGTATTCCCCAGCCGAAAGTTACCCCCAGGTACATTTGCGGCACCGACAGAAACCGCTTGATGAAAGGATAGCTGATGGCGAGAAATGCGCCCGCCACGGCCAGCAGCAGGGTCAAGCGGTTCAATTGCAGCGCCAGCACCAGCGCAGCCAACGCCAGTATGGTGAACAGCACCAATGCCTCGAGCGTCGATATGCGCCCGGCCGCCAGCGGCCGATCGCGGGTTCGCTTGACTCGCGGATCAAAACTGCGGTCCGCGTAGTCGTTGATGGCACAGCCCGCCGAGCGCATCAGCACCGTGCCGATCACGAAGATGGCGAATATTTGCGGCTTGGGTTTGCCCCGGCCGGCGATCCATACGGCCCACAGGGTGGGCCAGAGCAGCAGCCAGATGCCTACCGGGCGATCCAGGCGCATGAGGCTAATATACTCATGCGCGCCGGCGAGAATTCTCGGCAGTTCTTCGGTGGTCCAGGGATGAAAGCGAACGCGATAGGCGAACCATCGCCAACGCGCCATCAGCCGTTGCGCCAACTCATCGCCCGAACGCGGCAGCGGCACGCCGGAGTGGCCCTACACTCGGCCCATGGCGGGTGGGAATTCGATGAATCGTCGCTGAACTTCACTCATGCGATGGATTCTACCCCACGCGACCGTATTGCTCCGCATGACCCACCCAGCGGCGGATCAGCGGCGCCACGTGCGCCGGCCACTCGCGCAACATGGCTTCCGCGGCTATCTGCACGCGGGGCAGCAAATCCGCATCGCGCAATAAGTCCGCGACGCGCATTTGTGCCAGCCCGGTTTGGCGCGTACCCAGAAGTTCGCCCGGCCCGCGCAATTCCAGATCGCGCCGCGCGACTTCGAAGCCATCGTTGGTGGCGCGCATCACGCTAAGCCGCTGCCGCGCCAGCATGGACAGCGGCGAGCGGTACAGCAGCAGGCAGGAACTTGCCTCAGACCCTCGGCCCACACGGCCCCGCAGTTGATGCAGTTGCGCCAATCCCAAGCGCTCCGCGTTCTCGATCACCATGAGCGTCGCATTCGGCACATCCACGCCCACTTCGATCACGGTCGTTGCCACCAGCAGCTGGATTTTTCCGTCCTTGAAGCCGCGCATGATGCGTTCCTTCGCCGCCGACGGCAGCCGGCCATGAACCAGCCCCACCGCAAGCTCCGGCAGCGCCGCGCTCACCGCCGCAGCCGTTTCCTCCGCCGCCTGGTAGGGCATTTCCTCGGATTCGTCGATCAGCGGGCAAACCCAGTAGGCCTGCCTGCCGGCCAGGCAGGCGGTGCGAATCCGCTGCACCACCTCGTCGCGGCGCGTCTCGGCCAGCACCACGGTTTTCACCGGCGTGCGTCCGGGCGGCAGTTCGTCGATCACGGAAATATCCAGATCGGCATAAGCGGTCATCGCCAGCGTGCGCGGAATCGGCGTCGCGGTCATGATCAGTTGATGCGGCTGATGGCCGTCCACCGCGCCCTTCTCGCGCAAACTCAAGCGCTGATGCACGCCGAAACGATGTTGTTCATCGACGATCACCAAGGCGAGCGACGAGAATTCGACGCTTTCCTGAAACAGCGCGTGTGTGCCGATGACGATGGGTGCGTGACCTTCACGAATGCCCGCCAGCACGGCGCTGCGCGCCTTGCCGGTCTGCCGCCCGCTCAAGGCGGCGACGGGGACTCCCAAGGGCTCGAACCAGCGCCGGAAATTCTGGGCATGCTGATCCGCGAGCAGTTCGGTGGGAGCCATCAGCGCGATTTGGCGGCCCATCTGAATTGCTTGAGTCGCGGCCAAGGCGGCGACCAGGGTCTTGCCGCAGCCCACATCGCCCTGCACCAAGCGCAACATCGGCTTTGCGAGCTGCAAATCGTGTTCGATCTCGACCAGCACCCGCTGCTGCGCCTGCGTCATGCGAAACGGCAGCGCGGCGAGGAGGCTGGCCTTGAGCGTACCTGTGGAGCGTAGCGGCCAACCCGGATCGCTTTGTATGCGCTGTCGCAACAGCTTGAGCGACAGCTGATGGGCGAGCAACTCTTCGAACGCCAAGCGGCGCTGCGCCGGATGCCGCCAGCTGAGCAGTAATTCCACCGGCGCGTCGGCCGGCGGCCGATGCACGTAGCGCAATGCGTCGCGCAAGGAGGGCAGGCGCGAATCGGCCAGCACCGCCGGCGGCAGCCAATCCTCGGGATCGTCCGCGCCGGTCTGATCGAGGGCCAAGCCGACGAGCAG
>DATMKO010000147.1:0-22677 GCA_035571175.1 Steroidobacteraceae bacterium
CGATAGGCTTGCAGCTGTTCCAGCTGACGTTCCAAATCGGCGACCTTGCGGGCGGCCTCGCCCATGGCGCGGCTCAGGTCCTCCGCCTTGGTCGAGGCGATTTCCTGAATCGGTTCGAATCGTTTGGATTTCCGCATGGGCAGCACACTATCGGCCGGTTGCCGGGGCCGGCGCCGAGAACTGCGTCACGAGTTGTTTGAGATCAGCGTAACTGCGCTCGATTCCCACCGGTTCGTACATATCCTGGCGCAGGAATTCGATCATCTTCGGCCATTGGTCGACGGCCAGATCCACCCGGGCATCGGATCCGCGCCGATAGGCCCCCACGGTGATCAGGTCGCGGTTCTGTTGATAGGTCGAATATACCTGCCGGAACCGGTTCGCGAGATCGAGCTGTTCGCGCGTGGTTATCTGGTGCATCGCCCGGCTGATCGAAGCTTCGACATCGATCGCGGGGTATAGTCCATTCTCAGCCAGGCGGCGCGACAACACGATATGTCCGTCCAATATGGCTCGCGCGGCGTCGGCGATCGGGTCGTTTTGATCGTCACCCTCCACCAGCACCGTATAAAAAGCGGTTATCGATCCTACGCCCCGGTCGCTGTTGCCGGCGCGCTCCACCAGCTGCGGCAGCCGCGCAAACACCGAGGGCGGATAGCCCTTGGTAGCCGGAGGCTCGCCGATGGCCAGCGCGATCTCACGCTGCGCCTGCGCGAAGCGCGTCAACGAATCGAGCAGCAGCAACACCTTCAGGCCGCGATCGCGAAAATATTCGGCAATGGCGGTGGCCAACCAAGCGCCGTGCAAGCGCATCAGCGGCGGATTATCCGCGGGCGTCGCCACGACCACTGCGCGCCGCATGCCGTCGGGACCCAAAGTGTTGCTGACGAAATCCTGGACTTCGCGGCCGCGCTCGCCGATCAAGCCGACCACGGTGACGTCGGCCTTGGTGTAGCGGGTCATCATGCCCAGCAGCACTGACTTGCCGACGCCGGAACCCGCAAACAGGCCGATGCGCTGTCCGCCTCCCACGGCCAGCAGCGCATTGATCGATCGCACGCCCACATCAAGGGGATCGCGGATTGCGCGGCGCATGAGCGGATTCAGCGGCTCGCCGGTCAACGACACCCGATCGATGCAGCGCAGTTCGCCGCCGCCGTCGAGCGGCCGGCCCGCGCCGTCCAGCACGCGGCCCAGCATTTCCTCGCCCACGGCCACGCTCGATTCGCTGCGCGTCGGGATCACGCGCGCGCCGGGCATCAGGCCGCGGATGTCGCCGGTGGGCATCAAGAACAGCTTGTCGCCGGAGAAGCCCACCACTTCCGCTTCGATCTGCTTGCCTTCCGCCGTGTCGACCAGACAGCGGCCGCCGACCGCGGCCTCGCAGCCCACGGCCTCGAGCGTCATGCCGACCATGCGGTTCAGCGTGCCTTCGACAACGATATCGGAGGCGTTTGCCATGCGTTCGCGTGCCTTGGCCAAGCCTTCAGCCCATTTTTTGGCCCTGCCCGCCATGGCCCCGCTCACGAAGCAGATCCTCCGCGCGGCGGCGTCGTGTGGCGTTCGGTGCCCAAGAGTTCGCTCACGATGCCGCCAAGCCGGGTTTCCAGACGCGCATCGATGCGCGAAGTGGCGCTGGTGATCTGACAGCCGCCGCGCGCCATGACCGGATCTTCGACGATCGCCCAGGCGCGCTCGTTTTCGGTGGGAGCCAGATGCTGCTTGACCACCGCGGCATCCTCGGGATGCAGATGCACGCGCACTTCACGCGCCGCGACCGGCAGCGCCGCAATGGCCTCGCGAATGATGCCGATGATCTGCGTGGGATCGGCCTTCAATTCGCGGCGCACGATTTGCCGCGCCAATGCCATGGCCAGGGTCAACAGCTCCCGCTCGACCTCGGCATCCAGCGCTTCGAACGGCTTGGCCAGATCGTAGAACATGCCGGCCAAGCGTTCCACCTGTGCGCGGACTTCGGCGCGTCCGGCTTCGCGGCCTTCCTGCAATCCCTGCTCGAAAGCTTCCCGGTGCGCCTCGGCCTGCAAGTCGGCGAGGGCGCCCACGGTCGCAACCTTGCGCGGCGCAGCTGGTCCACCGTCCATATCGGGGGCCGACCACAGCGCCACGGTAGCGGCTGTCTTGGGCGTGGCGTCAGACAAACTCGCCGCCGCCCTTGCCGCCGAGAGTGATGGTGCCTTCCTCGGCCATGCGCTGCGTGATGACGATGATTTCCTTTTGCGCGGCTTCGACGTCCGTGAGTTTCACCGGGCCGCGCACTTCCATGTCGTCCTTGAGGATTTCCGCGGCGCGCTTCGACATGTTCTTCAGGATCTTTTCCTGCACTTCGGGTTCGGCGCCGCGCAATGCCACGGCCAGGGTGTCGGAACCCACTTCTCGCAGCAGCGCTTGAATGCCGCGGTCGTCAACGTCCATCAGGTTGTCGAATACGAACAGCAGTTCCTTGATCTTCTGATGCATCTCGCCGTCGGCCTTTTCGATTTTGCCGAGCTCCTCGCCGCTCTTGTCGCGCTCCATGGCATTTAGAATATTGGCCACGGTGCGCGCACCGCCGACCCGTCTCAAGGGCGCGGGCGGCGCCACGTTTGCCTGGCGCTCGACCAACTGATCGAGCTCGGTGAGCGCGGTCTGCGGCACTTCGTTCAACGACGCAATGCGCATCAGCACTTCGGTGCGAAATTCATCGGTCAACAGCGGCAGGATGGCTGCCGATTGCTCAGGCTCGAGGTGCGCCAGCACGATCGCTGCGATCTGCGGATGTTCGCCACTGATGATTTGCGCGACGGCTTTGGATTCCATCCACTTCAAGGCCTCGATGCCCTGGCCTGTCTGGCCGCTCGACACCCGGTCCATCAGCATGTCCGTCTTGTGCTTGCCGACTGCCTGGGTCAGCACGCGCCGTACGTAGTCCTGCGATCCGCCGGCGATGTTTGCCTTGGCGTCCGCGACGCCTATGAAGTTGTTCAGCACGGAGCTCATCTGCTCGCGCGATACTTCCTTGAGCTCGGCCATGGCGATGCCCAGTTTCTGAACCTCGCGGGCATCGAGCTGCTTCAGCACGTTGGCGGCATCCTGCTCGCCCAAGCTCATCAACAGTATGGCGGCGCGCTGGGTTCCCGCGAGATCATCGGGCTTGTTAGCCATCCGCGGACACCCAATCCTTCACCACTTGTGCTGCACGCCGCGGATCCTGCCCCACCAAGGTTCGCGCGGCCGCGATCTGCTGCTCGAAACTCGGGGATAGTTTGATGGGCTTGCCGGCCTGGCCGGTAAGACTCACGCGATCGCCGTCCAGCTCGTCGCCTTCCGCGCCTGCGCTCGAGCGGGCGCCCGGCTTGGTAAGCGACTTCATCAAGGGCCTCAAGACCAGGAACGCCACGACCAGCAGCAGGCCCGCGCCGACGATTTGCTTGGCCAGCTGCGTGACCCAGGGCTGTTGCCAAAGAGGCAGACCGTCGACGGGCCCGATCGGCGTGTCGCTCTTGAAAGCCTGGCTCATCACATTCAATTGATCGCCGCGGTCTTCTTTCAGGCCGATGGATTCTCTCACCAACTGTGTGAAGCGCTTGATGTCCGTTTCGCTCATGGGTTCGGTGGTGACCTTGCCGTCGGCGTCGACCTTCTGCCAATCGTCGAGCACCACCCCGACGCTGAGGCGCTTCAATACGCCCACCGGCTGTTTCACGTAGGAGAGCGTGCGATCGACTTCGAAATTGCGCGTGCTGCGCTGCGCACTCGAGCTGGGTCCGCTGTTGGCGGCCGTCGACTGGCCCGCGCCGGGTTGTCCACCGCCGGGCTGCGCGGCCGCGGGATTTCCCGGGGTTGCGGCGCCGGCGATGGCGGGCGCACCCGACGTGCCCGGCGGCTGATTGCTCAATGCGCCGGGAATTCCTTCGGCGCCGTCCCCGCCTTTGCGCAATTCGTTGCTGGTCTGTTCGCTGCGAACCGCGGTCTTTTGTGGATCGTAGTTCTCGTGGGTCTCTTCGGTCACGGTAAAGTCAAGATCGGCGGTCACGGTCGCGCGCACGCGTCCCTGCCCGATCATCGGTTCCAGCAATTCCACGATGCGGCGCTGATAGCTCTCCTCGAGCTTGCGCGTGTATTCGAATTGCCGGGTGTTGGCGGCCGCGTCGGCGCTCTCGTCGGGCGAGTTGAGCAAGGATCCGGCCTGATCCACCAAAGTCACGTCGTTGGCGGACAATTCCGGCACGCTCGAGGCTACCAAGTGCACGATCGCCGCGACCTGGCCCGGATCGAGGCGCCTGCCCGGGTACAGCTGCAGCATCACCGAGGCAGTGGCTTTGCGGGCGTCGCGCAAGAAAACCGAGGGCTTCGGCAGCGCCAGATGCACCCGCGCGCCCTGCACTCCCTGCACCTTGGTGATGGTGCGCGCCAATTCCGTCTCCAGCACCGATTGATAACGGGCGCTCTCCATCATGGTGCTGCTGCCGAATGCGGAATCCTTTTGAATGATTTCGATTCCCATGGCATCGCTTTGCGGCAGCCCCTGACTCGCCAGGCGAATGCGCGCTTCCTGCACCTTGGATTCCGGCACGGACACGGCGCCCGATGGATTGAGTTTGAATTCGATCCCGGCTGCCGTTAAAGCATCCATCACCTGCCCGCTCTCTCGCTCGGAGAGTTGGCCGTACAGCACCGTATAGTTCTGACCTTGCGACCACATGACCAGCCAGATTGCCGCGGCAACGGCCGCCGCGACGCCGGCAAGCAGACCGACCTGCTTGAGGCCGGGAATATCCGCCAAGCCGCGCGCGGGAGTGGGAACGATGTCAGCCATGAATTAATCCTCGCGGTCGATTCGATACGGTTGCTAGACCGACATGTTCATTACTTGCTGATACGCGTCGACAAGTTTGTTGCGTACTTCGGTCATGGCGCGGAACGCCAGTCCCGCCTTTTGAACTTCAAGCATCACCTTGGTGAGATCGACGCTCTTATCCCCGGCCTCATAGGCGTTCGCGAGCGCAGTCGCCTGGTTTTGCATGCCGGCGATGTGATCCACCGAATCCTGCATGAGCCGGGCGAAGTCCGAGGGCTGCGCGGCTGCGGCGGGCGATTCGGCGATGCCGCCGGCTCGCGCCTGCAGCGCACGCATTTCCGCCAAAACCTGATTGATCTGCAGGCTGCTCATGCCGTAGCCGTCACGAACTGCTGCTCGTGCACTCGCGGCACACTGACGCCGGCGGCTTTCAGCTGCTGCAGCTTGTGACGCAGCGTGCGTGGACTGATGCCGAGACGCTCGGCGGTGAGCTTGCGGCTGCCGCCGGTGATGCGCAGCGTCGCGAGTATCAACTCACGCTCGCGCACCTTGAGATCTCCGCCCAATCCCAAGTCAAGGTCCGGCGCAGCCTGCGGCTCGGCTGCCTGCGAAGGCTGGACGCCGGCGCTGCCGATATCCAGATCCGCGGCGTTGATGATCCCGCCCGCGGCAAGCCATGCCGCCCGCTGCACGATATTGGTTAGTTCGCGGGCGTTGCCCGGCCAATCGTAGTGCAGCATTTTGCGTTCCGCGTCGGCGGATAAACTCAAGGCAGCATGACCCGCGCGCGCGCAAGCCTGCATAGCGCGGCGCGCCAACGGCAGAATGTCGCCGCGGCGCTCGCGCAGCGCCGGCAATTTGAGCGACATCACATTCAGCCGGTAGTAAAGATCGGCCCTGAAGCGCGCGGCGCGCACCTCCTCGGGCAGATCGCGGTTGGATGTGGCGATAAGGCGCACATTGAGACTTAAGGTGCGGGTGCTGCCCAAGCGCTCCACCTCGCGCTCCTGCAAAACCCTCAGGATCTTTGCCTGCAGCCCGAGATCCATTTCCGAGATTTCGTCCAGCAGCAAAGTGCCGCCTTGCGCTTGTTCGAACTTACCGGCGTGGGCGGCGAGAGCGCCGGTGAATGCACCCTTCTCGTAGCCGAAAAGACTGGCTTCGAGCATGTTTTCCGGGATCGCGGCGCAATTGATCGCCACGAACGGCTTATCGGCGCGCGCCGAATGATCGCGAATGAAGCGTGCGTACACTTCCTTGCCCGTGCCGCTTTCGCCGGTGATGAGTACTGTGGCGTCGTTTTCCGCGATCCTGCGCGCAAGACCCAGGCTGCGCTTCGATTCCGGATCAACCGCCACCAGTTCGTTCGGCATGACCCGGGCGGCCAGCTGCCGCTGCGCCATGCCGATCAGGGCCTGCGCGTCGAACGGCTTGACGATGTAGTCCGTGGCGCCCTCGCGCATGGCGGCGACCGCCTGAGCGACGGTGCCGTAGGCCGTCATCAAGACCACCGGCAGGTACGGCCGCAATTGCTTGATCGACGACAGTAGCTCGTAGCCATTGGCCCCCGGCATCTGTACGTCCGATATGACCAGGCCGATCTCCTCGCTCGCGAGCAATTGCAGCGCGCTTTGCGCATCGTGCGCGGCCAGCGCCGGAAGGCCGGCGGCGCCCAGGGTGTCGATCAACGCCTCGCGCAGCGCGGCATCGTCCTCGACAACCAAAACCCAATCATTCACCTTGTTCATGGATTCCTAATCTCCTCTGCCGGTAGTTCGATCACGAACGTGGCGCCGCAGCTCGAAGCGGCCAAACAGACGCTGCCGCCGTGCGCTTCGACCACCGACTTGACGATGGAAAGTCCGATGCCATTGCCGCTCGCCCGTGTAGTGAAAAAAGGCTCGAAGATGCGTTGGCGAATATCCGCGGGCACGCCGGGACCGTCGTCGCTCACCACGATTTGCGCCCTGCCGGTAGAAGTGCGGCGTGCCAGCAGCTCCAGATTCAGCGTTGTTGATGCTGCCTGCAGCGCGTTGCTGGCCAGATTCAGCACTGCAGAGACGAGCGACGGCGCATTGGCGCGCACCATCAAGTCCGGCGCTTGGGTGCGGATGGTCAAGCGAATTCCGCCGCGCA
The DNA here is from genome assembly GCA_035571175.1 of Steroidobacteraceae bacterium. Lineage (GTDB taxonomy): Bacteria > Pseudomonadota > Gammaproteobacteria > Steroidobacterales > Steroidobacteraceae > Bog-1198. The sequence goes on from DATMKO010000147.1 coordinate 6,935, forward strand.
ATGCCGGCCGCAGCCATTGCGCCACTTGCTCGAGCAGCGCGCTCACGCTCACGACTTCGCGCGCGGCGCCGCCGTGCGCGAACGCCAGCATGTCGTTCACCAGCTTGTCGAGCTGCTTGAGGCTGCCGACCGTTTTTTCGGCGCAGCGCTCGAGATCCGCGGTATTTCGCGGGCCCAAGCTCATTTGCGAGGCGTACAGGAGCGCGGCGGCGAGCGGCGTGCGAATCTGATGCGCCAATCCCGCTGCCAATTCGCCCAGGGTGAGCAGGCGCTGCTGCCGGGTCAAGAATACCTGCATCAGGTGCGCTTCGGTCACGTCCGTCAGCAGCACCACCTCGCCGCCATCCTTGAGCTCACGCTGCGATATATTGACGAACCTACCGCTGCGCAGTTCCGCGTGTTCGCCGGCGCCCCGGGCGCTGACGCCCGCACGCGCAAGCACCGCGCTGAAAAGCTGCCCGAACAGAGGTTCGCCCAACAACTGCACCGCTGCCGGATTGTATTCTTGGATCTCGCCGAGGTTGTCGAGCACCAGCACCCCGCCGGGCAAGCCTTTCACCAGGGCGGATAGGCGCGCCGCCAGGTGTTCACGGCCGGCGCGCGCGTCCTGCAATTCGCTCTGCAGCTGCGCGACCTGGCCGCGCAGGGAATCGAAGGCACCGGAGAGCTGTTCCGAAACGGAACCGAACGCGACGAACGCCGCCTGAAGTTCAGAGCGGCGATTTTCGATCAACTCGAGATTTGTGGCTGCCATACCGAATATAGAAAGCAACTTCTGTGCCTTACCGGTATTTGCCCTGCCTATCAACCAGTTACAATATCGAGAAGCCTGGCGACGCTGGATGCGTCAAAAATCTGTCAGGCGCTCAAATGATATTTGCGCAGCTTCTCAACCAGCGTCGTGCGCCGTATGCGCAGCAAGCGCGCGGCTTCCGCTACGGTCCCGTCCGCTTCTTCGAGCGCTTTGCGGATCAGGCCGATTTCAATGGCCGACAGATGATCCTTCAAATCGATGCCGCCGCTCGGCAGCGCCACACCGGTTATTTCATAGACCAGCGCCGGCGGCATCTCTTGCAGGGCCGGCGATCGATCAATTGGCGGCGGCTCAATCGGCTCCAGCCTTTCTTCCACGGGCTCCGGCCGCGCGTCGATGCGGACCTCGCTGCCGAGCCAGCCCACGGCAGGCGCGCAGCGATACCGCTCGGGCAGCTCTGCGGGCGTGATGGTTTGGGCGGGAAACATGATCGCCAGCCGTTCCAGCAAATTCGCGAGTTCGCGCACGTTCCCCGGCCACCGATAGCGGGCCAGGCAACTCATCGCGGCAGGATCCAGTTGAATGTGCTTGCCGGCACTTTGTCCCTGGCGCTGCACCAGATGCTCGATCAGCATGGGCAGATCGTCGAGCCGCTCGCACAGCGGCGGCATCTGCAGCGGAAACACGTTCAGGCGGTAATAAAGGTCCTCGCGAAACCGCCCGGCAATGATGGCGGCATCCAGGTCGCGATGCGTTGCCGCGATGATGCGCACGTTGCAATGGATGGTCCGATTGCTGCCGACGCGCTCGAAACTCCTCTCCTGCAGCACGCGCAGCAACTTGACCTGCATCTGCAGCGACATGTCGCCGATCTCGTCCAAAAATAGCGTGCCGCCTTCGGCAAACTCGAAACGGCCGACGCGCGTCGACAGTGCGCCGGTAAAAGCGCCCTTTTCGTGGCCGAACAACTCGCTTTCCAGAAGATCCGCAGGTATGGCGCCGCAATTCACCGGCACGAACGGATGTCCCGCCCGGCCCGACAACTCGTGAACATGGCGCGCAACCATTTCCTTGCCGGTGCCGGATTCGCCCAGGATCAGCACATTGGTATCGAAAGGGGCAACCTGCTCGATGAGTCGATGCACCGCGCGCATCGGGCGTGAGTGGCCGCTGGGACGGAACCGGTGGACTCCCGGCTGCGTCGGATGCCCGCTGCGCACATTTTGTGCCTGGCCCAGAACGGCGGATAGCCGCCGCTGTTTGACGGGACTTTCGAGATGAAACCAGGCCAGGTCGCCGCTGCTCTCTGCGATTTTCGGCAAGCCGTCGCGGCTCACGCAGATGACCGGCAGCGGCTGGCGCATGGCGCGCAGCTGCGCCACGAGTTCGACCCCTAGCGCAGTGACGGTATCGCGGCTCACGATGACCGCGAGGCAATCTGGAGCATCGCACTGCGGCGATTGGCGCAGTTCGCTCAAATTGCGAACGTGCACCGGCTCCAAATCCAAAAAACGCAGCAGCGTTTGGAGCGCATTCGCCTCCAAGTCTGCGGGTTCGATCACAATAACTTTGGCTTCAACCACAACCTGGGACTCCTTCCCAATTTGAAAAGCGTGACGGGCTTCACAAATCTCGTGTTCCGCCTTAAACTTCGCTTCTAACCCTTTGACATATCACAAACAATTGCATGACGAGCCACATACTAACCGATCGACTTGAGAGAAAAGCAGTTGGCAAATCCCCGTAATGGGAGTAGGGGCATCCCGTAAAACCGCCGCAGTGTTTGGATAGATCGAGTTCGAATCCGCGCGAACTTTTCGCGCCATCGCACCGATTTTTTTAAGTAGCAGCGAGTCTGGCGCCGGCCACCAAGCGCCGATGATGTCGAAAGATGAGTTTGTCCAGCATCTCGACCACCGCGTCGCTCAAACCGGTGAAACGCAATTGCGCGACGGGCATTTCATCGACCGTGCGCTGTCCGGCGACCACACAGGGGATCTTCAGCGGCTGTGGCAGGGCGGGATTGATATACACCGCGAGCAAACCGGTGGCGCCCACGAGGGGCGTTTGCGCACCGAACCATTCCAGGGCGTGCGAGGTCAATCGGACCCGGCCCGCGGGCGGCAGCCCGCTGCTGCGCACCGCCAGCTCGGCGGTCAGGCGCAACAAAATATTGACCTTGTACTCGAGGCGCTGCAATTCGTGCAGCAGCGCCGGGGATTCATCCTTGAGAGCCTCGTGCACTCGAACCTCATCCAGGGAGGATTCGGCGCCCAGCAGCTGGTGGTTGTCGGCATTCAAACGCGCGAGCGCCAAGCCGTCGGCAAGCGGACCCGGAGTCCATGCCAGGGGCAGCAACTCTTCATAGATCAGACCATCGCCGAGAAATGACTCAGGCATGGGGTTAAGGCCTTACCTCAATGATGCGGCTAGCGTCGCAGCCGGACACCAGAATAGGCCGCCACCGCTCTCCGGCCCGCCGCGGCCATGTCCATTTCGCGGCCCTTGCTGCGCCGCTGATGCTCCACCAGTCCGATGGTCCTATCGTTCACGTGCGAGATTTGCAGCAGCAAGCCTCGATCGTCGGCGTCGACCTGCTTGGCTTCGAGCCTGAACGACTTTAGCAGCTGCATGCGTTCGGCGTCGAGCAGGGTAAGGTCTTGCAAATTCGCCGCTTCGGCTGCGGTCAACATTTCATACGAAATGCTCAGCGCACGCGCCAGCCGCTCATTGGCCTTGCGATTCGTCATCGCGATTCCGTGGCTGCGCCGGTGCCAAGGCCCGCGACCACCTGATCCCAACCGGCTTTTACTTTTTGCACCAGCGAGGCCACTTCGCCGACGATCGCCGGGTCATTGGTGATGTTGGCGGTGGTCAATCGCGCCAGCATGTACACGTACAAGGCACGCAGATTGTCGGCGATCTCGCGGCCTCGATCCATGTCCAAGGTGTTGTTCAGCTGATTGATCAGGCGGATCGCCTTGCCGAGCGACTTGCCTTTGGCGACGACCTCAGGGAGCGGCATATTGTTCCTGATGCGTTCCATACAGCCTTGCGCAATCACGAGGTGCGACAGGATCTGTTCGAACATAATTTGCACCAGCCTGGCGGGACTCGCGCCGGCGACCAGTCCGTGATTGGCAACCGTCTGGTATCGAGCCGCTCCTCTTTGCGAATACATGGCCATGAGTTGCGCCGCGCGTCTATCCGGTGCTCAAGTTGCCGCTGCTCAAGCTCGAGGTGCTCTGCGAAGAGCCCGACGCGGAATTCGCGCTGGGATTGAACTCGGCATTCAGATACGTCTGAGTTTCCTTGAGCGCCGCCACGGCTGCGTCCATCGCATTGTATTCGGTCGTGAGAGTGGCCGAATACGTCGCCAATTGTGCGTTCAGCGCCGTCTGCTGCTGCGTAACATTGGTCAATCCGGTTTCGAGACCCTGGTTGATTGTGTCCAGCAAACCGCCGGGCTTCGTGTACCCCGTGATGAGGTTGTCGATTTGCGTCGCGATGCCGTTGCTGCCGCTGAGCAATTTGCCGACCGACGCCAGGCTCGCGCTGAGCGCATTGCCCAGCGTCGTGTCATTGCTGGAATAGCTGCCGTCGGTATTGGCGGTGATGCCAAGATCGGCCAGCGAACGCACGCCACCGCTCCCGCCCGCAGTGACCGTGTCCAGGATATTTTCCAGCTGGTTTTGGAACGCTTCGAGGGTGGCATTGCCATTCAAAGGCCCCGCCGTCTGCGTCGAGGGGTCGTAGCTGGTGAGGGTTTGTATGCTGCTGATCACGCCGTTCAATGCCGTGACGAAGCCGTCGATCGAGGTCTGTGCGGTCGAAGTGTCCGGACTGATGGTCAGCGTCGTCGGCGTATTCACAGCCGATGGCTGCAACAGATTGAGGGTGACGCCGGTGATGGCGTTGCTGACGACGTTGCTGGCGCTGGTGGCGCCGAAGCCGTTGATCGAGAAACTGGCATCCTGGGCCGCTTGAGTCTGTGTGAGATTCGTGACTTTGTTGGCCGGGTCATAAACCAGCGACGACAGGCCACCGTCACCGCCCGATTCGGTAACCGTAATGGCGTTGGCGGTACCGGTGGCGGTCCCGGCGAGGACCAACCGCGCACCCGCAGTGGTCGTGATGATGCTGGCCGTTACCCCCGGATTGTTGTTGGCGGAATTGATCGCGGCAGCAATACCGGCCAGCGTGTTATCGGTGGAATCGATGTTGATCGTGGCGGCGGAGCCGCCGACGGCAATCGTCAGGGTTCCGGTGCCCACCACGGTCGAAGAGCCGCCCAGCAACGGTTGCGATGTGAGGGTCGCCGACGTCGCCAGGTTATTCACCTCGAGGGAATATTGGCCCGCGACTGCGTCCGAGGTTGTCGTCGCGGAAGCTATTGTCTTGTCGGCCACGGTGGCGTCGAAGCCGGCCAACTGGCTGGGATCCTCGAGAGCCGGCAGCGCCTGTTGCAGCTTGTCGAGTGCGCTGGTGAATGTCCCGTAGGCGGAGACCTGCGAGTCCAGGCTGCTGGCCTGGCTCGCCAGCTGGGCATTCTGGGCTGCGCCATACGCGGTGGTAAGCGACGATACGATGGCACCGATGTCCAGGCCGGATCCGATGCCGGTGGAGGTAATCAGCGCACTGGCGCTGGTCGGGGAAGTGGCCGCCGCGGTCGGCGCACTGCTGGGTGCTATTGTTGAACTCATAGGGTCTTAAGGTCCACGATGGTTGCTCAATCTATCGGCAATTCAACCCAAGACTTAAGCAAGCGGCGTACCAAACACCCCGCGATCGAACGCGCCTTTTAGACGTGGCTATCGATGAGAACGCCCGAAATTCCCACGCTGCGCGCCAAGGCGGCAAACTCGCTGGCCGAGTATTCCGCTATGACCTCGCCGTTCGCGGGATTTATCTCCTGGATGAGCTTATCGTCCGATTGCGGGGCCACTCGAAATTGATCGGGTTTACCGGAATCATTGAGATACTTGTTGAGAAGCGTGACCTGGGTTTGCAGGTCGGTTTTTGCCGGGAGCACCGGCCGTGCGGCAGCCGCTGGTTTGCCGCCGGGCGGCAAGGATTTGCCGCTTTGTTGTAATACCACCGTTGTAGGCGCCTGACTTCCGTGCACGAGGCTCGTCACCGGTATCTTTACCGGTTGTCCATCGCTCGCCATGCTTACACCTATCTACGTGACACGGACCTCTAAAGGTTTGTCCATCTGCTCGAAGACCACGACTCGAACCCGCGAGGGTTCGAGCCGTGGTTTTTATCGCCTATCGTTCAAATATCGGCTGTTATTGCAAAAGCTTTAAGATCAGCTGGGGCTGCTGGTTGGCCTGTGCCAACACCGAGATGCCCGCCTGTTCCAACACCTGGGCCTGGGTCAGATTCGCCGTCTCCGCCGCAAAGTCCGCATCCTGAATGGTGCTGCGGGACTGAGTCAGGTTCTGAGCGGTTGAGGTCAGATTGCTCACCGCCGAGGTGAAGCGATTCTGGATGGCGCCCAATTGGCTTTGGAAAGCGCTGACCGTGGCGAGAGCCGAGTCGACCGACTGGATGGTGTTGTTCGCACCGGCCACCGTCGACACGTTCTGCTGCGACAGCGTCGAGTTGGCGCTGAGCGTGGTCGTCGTGGCGGTCAAGCCGACGGCAGCCAGATCCGCAGCGCTGGACCCACCGACGGTGATATTCGCACCGGCAGTCAGCGAGACCGAGCCGCGATACGTCGCGTTGGGGGCATGTGCGGCCGAGAACCCACCCGCCGTGTCGCCTCCTAAGGTCTGGTTAAGAACGATGTTGCTGCCGTCCGCCGCCGTCAAGGTCAGCGTGCCGCCGCTCAGTGCAGCCGTCACACCGCCGTCTTGCGAGGAATACTGGTTGATCTGCGCGGCGATGGCCGAGGCAGTGGTGCCGGCACCGGCGACCACACCGCCGAATATCGCGACGCCGTTGATGGACAGACTGTACGTGCCCGCGCCGCCGGCGCTGGTGGCACCCAAGAAGCCGCTATCGGCGACGGTCGTCGAGGCAGTCGCCGTCAAGCCCGAGGCGCCCGCCGCATTGATGGCGGCTGCCTTGGCATACGCCGAGGTCCCGTCCTGCCAGGCAACGGCAGTTGCGTAGGTGGAGCTCGCGCCGACGCTGACCGCCTGACTGCTGCCGACCTGAACGGTCAGTGCACCGGTGGCGCCAGTCGTCGAGACTGCTCCAGCCACTAACGATCCGAGCGATGAGCCGGCTGCCGTCGCCGTCTGGCCGATCTGGTTCGCACCGACGCCCGTGGCGAGATCGATGGTGATCGTGTTGCCGACGTTCGCGCCAACCTGGTAGGTCGTATTGCCGCTCGAGCCGTTGAGAACGTTCAAGCCGTTGAAGCTGGTCTGCTGCGCGATCTGCGTGATTTCAGCAATCTGCTGCTGCACCTGATTGTTGAGCGCGGTACGATCCGACGCGCTGTTCGACCCGTTGGCCGCTTCAACCGCCAGCGTGCGAATGCTCTGCAGATTGTTGACGATGGTGTTGAGTGCGCCCGCAGTCGTTTGCGCTTCGGAAACGGCGTCGTTGGCATTGCTGACGGCCTGATTAGTGCCGTTGATCTGCGTCGTGAACTGCTGGCTGATCGCCAGGCCCGCGGCATCGTCCGCAGCGCTGTTGATGCGCAAGCCTGAAGACAGACGCTCCAAGGCCTGCCCCAGCTGTGCTTGCGAACCCGAAAGGTTGTTCTGCGCATTCAGCGAATTGATATTTGTATCGAGTACTAATGACATTGATGTGCTCCTGAAAGTTTAACCACCGGCCCGTCTTAGGCCACATGTGTGCACTTCTCCCTCTTGAGGGCGGACCGGTGACACATTCAAAGTGTTTATCGGAAGGGTCCTGAGGTTCTTTAGAGCGCTGCGTCGCAGAATTTGCGATTCGGATTTGACAGTGGGGAAATTGCCGGTCCGCGGTCGCAATAACCCCTTACGCCTGTTATCGGCAGGCAATTGCCGATTTGGAGTAGAATCGCGATTTCAACCCGCCACCCTCCTAAAAGCGTGAAATCCGTCAACCGCAAGAGCCCTAAAGTGGGCTTTGTCAGCTTGGGCTGCCCCAAGGCACTGGTCGATTCCGAACGTATCCTGACGCGCCTGCGCGCCGAGGGCTATGAGGTCGTGCCCACCTATCGCGAGGCCGACCTCGTGGTGGTCAATACCTGCGGCTTCATCGATGCCGCCGTGGATGAATCGCTGGAGGCCATCGGCGAAGCGCTGGCCGAGAACGGCAAGGTGATCGTCACCGGCTGTCTCGGGGCACAGCCGCAGAAAATACTCGCTCGCCATCCGCAAGTGCTCAAGATCACCGGCCCGCAGCGCTACGAAGAAGTGGTCGCCTCGGTGCACGAGCATCTGCCGCCGAAGCACGAACCGTTCGTGGACCTGGTCCCCGCGCAGGGCGTCAAACTGACTCCGCGCCACTACGCGTATCTTAAGATCTCCGAAGGCTGCAACCATCGCTGCAGCTTCTGCATCATTCCCTCGATGCGCGGTGATCTTAACAGCAGGCCCGTCGGCGAGGTGCTGCGCGAAGCCGAACAGCTGGTGCGCGCCGGCGTCAAGGAGATCCTGGTGATTTCCCAGGACACCAGCGCCTACGGCGTCGATTTGAAGTACGCCGCGCAGCCGTGGCGCAATGTGGAGCGCCGGGCGCGCTTCTTCGACTTGAGCGCGGCATTAGGCGAACTGGGCGTTTGGATTCGCCTGCACTATGTCTATCCGTATCCGCATGTCGATCAGGTCGTCGAACTGATGGCGCAGGGAAAAATCCTGCCGTACCTGGACATCCCCTTCCAGCACGCCAGCGCCCGCATCTTGAAATTGATGAAGCGTCCCGCCGCGGCGACCGACACCTTGCAGCGCATCGCCGAATGGCGGCGCTTGGTGCCGGACATCACCATTCGCAGTACCTTCATCGTGGGTTTCCCCGGCGAAACCAGCCAAGATTTCGAAGAACTGCTCGACTGGCTGCGGGTGGCACAACTGGATCGCGTCGGTTGTTTCGAATACTCGCCGGTTCAAGGCGCGGCGGCCAACGCGCTCAACGAGCCTGCGGTGTCTTCGGAACTCAAAGCCGAACGCCGCGCCCGCTTCATGCAACTCGCCGGGGAGATCAGCGCCGCGCGCCTTAAGCAAAAGGTGGGCCGCAAGATGCAGGTGCTCGTCGATAGCATCGGCCGAGGCAATGGCAACGGCAACGGACATGGCGGCGCAAGCGGCATCATCGCCATAGCGCGCTCCAGTTCCGATGCCCCGGAAATCGACGGCACGGTGAGAATCGCGGGCGATGAGGCTTCAGCCAGGGGCCTGACCGTGGGTTCCATGGTCATGGTGCAAATCACCGGTGCGGGCCAGTACGATCTCGATGCACGCTTGCTGAGCTAAGCAAAAAGAACTCACACCAATCCTTCGGAGAACAGCTTTGGAAATTACTGCAGACCGAGTCGTACTCATTCATTACACGCTCAAGGACGATGCCGGCAACGTGATCGACACTTCGGCTGGTGCTGAGCCGCTGGCCTACATCCAAGGGCATGGCAATCTGGTGGCGGGACTGGAGAAGGCGCTCGAGGGTAAACAGGACGGCAGCAATCTGGCGGTTTCCGTCACGCCAGAGGAAGGTTACGGCAAGCATGATTCCAAGCTGATACAGCGCGTGCCGAAGCGCACTTTGCAAAGCGCCGGCGCCATCAAGAAGGGTATGCAGTTTCAGGGGCGGACCGATGACGGGATGCGGCTGTTCACGGTCACCGCCGTCATCGGCGACATGGTGACGCTCGACGGCAACCACCCGCTGGCCGACAAGACCTTGCATTTCGACGTGCAGGTGGTGAGCGTGCGCGAGGCTACTTCAGAAGAACTTGAACACGGTCACGTGCATGGCGCCGGCGGCCACCACCACTAGGCCAGTCGGGCGCTTAGAGATATTTGAACAAAGACAGACCCTGGGTCAGCGTATAGGCCTGCAGGGCGGCGCTCAACGTGGTGTTCTGTTGATCCAACGTGGTGATCGCGCTCGCAAAATCCAAGCTCTGCAATTGCGAGATGGAAGTCTGCAGTTGCGTTTGCTGGCTGGTGGCGACCGCTTGCTGAGTGGTAATGGAATTGAGACGCCCGCCGACACTGGCCTGCACGTCGGAGGTGTTCTGCAGCGCCTGGTCAATGTTGTTGATCGCGCCGCCGAGTGAATTGTTCAGGCTGGTCGAAGACGCCGGCGTGGTCACGCCGGTTTGCAGCGCGGTGACCAGATTCTGCACCGTCGCGAATATGCTTTGAGTGCCGCTGGGCGCCAGGCTGAAGGAATCGCCGCTCGCCGGCTGCCCGCTCAAGGTCACCTGCACACCGTTGAATGCGATGGTGCTGCCGTCGGTGTAGGCGCCGCTGGTCACCAGGGTTGCGCCTTCCTTCACCTGGTAGGTGCCGGGCGCAGTGAAATTGATCGAGTAGGTGCCGCCGTCATAGGCCGCAGGATTCGATACCGTGGTCGCACCGATGATGCCGGATCCGGTGTTGCCGGCATTGGCGGCAACCGTGAATGTACCGTTGCCGGTCTTGATCTGATTGAAGACCGTATTGCCGTTATCGCCGTCCGCCACGGTCTGGCCGGCTGCAATTTGGATCTGCCGCTGGCCCTGATCGCCATTGTAGGTCGCGCCAGTCGCACTCAGGGTGAAGGGCTGGGTTTGCGCCGCGAAGCCGCTGAATATGTACTCGCCGTTGCCATTGGTGGTGTTGGCCAGCGCCAATATGCTGTTCTGAATCTGCACCGCCTGCGTGGCGATGGCGCTGCGGTCGGTGTTCGACAGGGCGCCGTTGCCGGCTTCGAGGGCCAGGTCTCGCAGGCTCTGCAGCTGGTTTTGCAGCTGCGTGAGCGTGCTGTCCTCGGTGTTCAAATTGGTCTGCGCGCTGCTGGCGTTGGTGGCGTATTGCTGGCTCTGCGCCAGGGCCTGGGTGTAGTTATTTACGGCACCGGCCGCGGTGGGATCCTGCGAAGCGGTGGTGAATTGCTTGCCGCTCGACATCTGGTTCTGCGTCTGGTTGATACCGGACTCCAGCGACTGGATCGCCGCCAGGAACTGGGTCTGATCGAGGTTCTGTGTGACGCGCACGGGCTTAGCTCCTAGGTGTAGGTACCGTTCACGGAATCGATCAGGGTCGTGAACAAGGTGTTGCCGATGGTCAAGGCTTGCGCCGCGGCCTGGTAGGCCTGCTGCCATTGCAGCAGGCTCGCAGCCTCTTCATCCAGATTGACGCCCGTGATCGACTGTACGCTGCTCTGCGCCTGGCTGTTCACGGCGGCTTGAGCGGTTTGCGCCGTATTGATCTGTTGCGCCTGGCTGCCGATGCCGGTGATCAGCGCGCTGACGCCGGCCGTGATGCTGGTGGTGCCGTTTTGCAGGACACCCACGTTTTGCAGGTTGGCGGCCGCCAGGGCATTGCGATTGTCGCCGGTACCGCCGGCGTTGCTCGAAACGCTGAACACGTCGCCGTTGGCCGGCGTGCCGCTGATTTGTACCTGCCAGCCGTTCACATCGATGTTGCCGCCGTTGACATAGGCAACGCCCGGGCCGCCGTTCACCGAATAAGTGGTGGGCGGAGTGGTGAATTGAATGGTGACGGGCTGCAGCAAATTCGGGTTGGCGGAGTCAAGGACCGTGCCCGAGCTGATGGTGGCCGCGCCGGTGTTGGTGCCGGCCGCCGCGGTCGTGATCGCGCCGGCCGCCGCGATTTTCGAAGGATCGGTCAGCACGACTTTCAGGCTCGCGGCCGCGGTAGCCGTCGGCTGAATCAGGAACTGATCGCCGGCCGCGGGAACTCCCGACAGAACGATGGACACACCATTGGCCGTATAAGGACTGGCGACAGTACCGGCACCCGCCGGAGTCACGCTGACGCCGGTGGTGGTATCGGTCAACGTCGGCGCGCCGGCCTTGAACGTCAAGAGGTAGTTGTCCGCGGTCAGCGCACCCAACCCATTGGCGTTGACGCTGACAGACGCGGTAACCGCGTCCGTATTCTTGGAGGACGCGGTGGCGACCGGTGTGCCGACGGAGAAGATATTGGCGCCAAGGTTTCCGCTCAAGTCGAGGCCGTCGCTCTGCTGTGAATTGACCGTCTGACTCAAGGCCGTGGCGATTTGCCCCAGTTGATTCAAGGCGGGGTTGATCACCTGGGTACGCGCCGCCAACAGCCCGCCCAGGTCTCCCGAGGTGATGTCGCTGCTGATCTGGCTGCCTTGCGACGTGCCGATTTCCAGTTGCGAGGCATTGAATTGATTTTGCACCGTGGTCAATGGCGTGGTCTGGCCTTGCAGCACCAGCGGCTGCCCGTTGCCCACGAATACATTCAAGGATCCGTCGGCGTCGGCGGTGGTCGAGACGCCGACCAATTGCGACAGGTTCGACACCAGCTGATCGCGCTGGTCGAGCAGTTCATTGGGCGGCTGGTTGCCTCCCTGCGCCGTGGCCACGACGATCTGCTGGTTCAGCGTCGAAATCGCCGAGGCGATGGAATTGATCTGCTGCACGTCCGCGGTGATGCGCGAATTGACGTCGGTGTTGAGCGAGTTCAGGTCGCCACTCGCATTCTGAAAGCTGTTGGCGACATTTTGCGCCTGCCCGAGCAATGCCTGGCGCGACGCGGTAGAAGTCGGGTCGTTGGCAACATCGGAGAATGCGCTGTAAAAACTCTGCAGCGTGGTGCTGAGTCCACCCACGGTGGTGCCGAACAAATTGTCGATCTGGGTGCTGTAGTTTTGCAGCGCGTTCAGCTGGCCCAAGCTGCTCTGCGAAGCGTTCAGCTGATTGGCGGCGGCCTGGCTATAGGCGCGGCTTATCCCGGCCACGACGACACCGGCGCCGACGGTCGCGGTTCCGTTGGATTGCGGAATCGCTTCGGTAAGGTTTACCGTTTCCCGGTCGTAACCCGGGGTGCTGGCGTTGGCAACGTTGTTGCTGGTGACGTTGATCGCGTTTTGAAACGCCTGCAGCGCCGAGACACTGATTCCAAACACATCTGACACGATTCTTCTCCGCACCCCGCCCGTTCGATCACAAAAGCTCTCTAAATATCGGCATCAAGCGGGGTTTCTATAATGCTGCGACGCGAACCCCCAGCGCCGCCTTCAGGGTGTCGCTGTGCAGGATCTGATTTAACTTATTTGCATAGTCGGGGTCCGTCGCATAGCCGGATTTGCCAATCCCGTCGATGTAGGCCTGTACGTCGCCGCCGGCCGCCATCACGTCGCGATAGCGCGGTGAACTCTTGAGCAAGCTCGCGAAATCATCGACGCTTTCCTCGATTGAGCCGTAGGCCCGAAATGCCGTACGGGTGAGCTTTGCCACGCCGTTGCTGACTTCCATGCTGTCGGCGGTTGCTCGCGCTCCCGACCAGCCGTCGCCGGCTTTGATGCCGAACATATTGAAGCTTGAGGAGCCGTCGGCATTGCGCGGCATACGCTGTCCCCAGCCGGTCTCGAGCGCCGCTTGCGCCAGCAGGCCCATCGGGTTTACCCCCAAGGCGCTCGCGGCGCGACGAATCGGCGGCATCAATCGATCAACGAATTCCGCGGGCGTCGGCGCGGGTGTGGCTGCGGCTGTGTGCGCGCCGCCCGGGTGCGTGCCTCCCGGCAAAGCGTTGGCGCCCGCAGGGCCGGCTTTCCCTTCCAGTTGCCGCTTGAGCAGTCTGCCGATCCCTAAATCCGCATGTTGACTGATGCTCAAGGCCACCTGCTTGTCGAACATGTCCTGATACATGCCCATTTCATTGCTGTCGGTTTCGAGCGCTGAGGTGGCGTCGCGCATGCTCTTCAGCATCATTTGCAGGAACAAAGCCTCTACCTGCTCGGCAACCGCGCTGATTGCCTGCGGCGAGTTGGGGTCCCTCTTCAGTGCCGCCAGACCGTTGATGTCGGTGTAGGTGGTCGCGGCGGTGGTATCCAACGCCGTGGCGCCGGAGAGCCCGGTGCCACCGGCGTCGGCGAGCGATGGCATGGAGTTCGCAATGGGCGGCAGAGTAGTCATTTAAATGACGATCAGCTCGGCCTGTAGCGCGCCGGCCTCTCGTAGCGCTTCCAAAATGGCCACCAGGTCGCCGGGGGCCGCACCGACATCGTTGACGGCTCGCACGATCTGTTCCAGTTCCACGCCGGGCTTGAACAAGAACATGCGGCTTGAGCCTTGGTCGACCTTGATGGTCGAATTGCTCAGCACCACGGTTTGCCCGACCTTGGAAAACGGCGCCGGCTGACTCACGCTCTGCTCTTCTTTGATGGTCACCGACAGCGAGCCGTGCGACACGGCCGCCGGAGTCACGATCACATGGCTGCTGATCACGACCGTGCCGGTACGCGAGTTGATGATCACCTTGGCCGACGCGGTCCCCGGTTCCACCTCGAGATTCTCGACCGCCGAAAGAAACGCCACCCGCTGCGTGATGTCGAGCGGCGCGCGCACCCGCACCGAGCCGCCGTCCATGATGGTGGCGATGTCGTCGCCCATGCCTTTGTTGACACTCGCGACCAAGCGGGTTGCGGTGGTGAAATCGGGATCATTCAAATTCAATGTGATCGAGTCGCCCTGCGACAACTGCGAGGCCACGGCTCTTTCGACGGTGGCGCCATTCGGGATGCGGCCCGAACTCGGCACGTTCACCGTGAGCTTCGATCCGTCGGTGCCTTCGACGCCGAATCCGCTGACGATGAGATTTCCCTGCGCAATTGCGTAGATCTGTCCGTCGAGTCCGTGCAAGGGCGTCACCAGCAATGATCCGCCGCGCAGACTCTTGGCATTGGCGATGGAATTCACGGTGATATCAATGGTCTGTCCCGGCTTGACGAAGGGCGGGAGCACCGCATGCACCGCCACCGCCGCCACGTTCTTGAGCTGCGGGGTGACGTTGGCCGGAACCGTGACGCCGAGCTGCGCCAGCATGTTGTTGAGGGACTGGACCGTGAAGGGCGCCTGGCTGGTTTGATCGCCGGTGCTGTCGAGCCCCACCACCAGTCCGTAGCCCACGAGCTGGTTGGTGCGAACGCCCTGTATCTGCGCCAGGTCCTTGATTCGTTCAGCTTGGGCAAGCGGCGAGGCCACCAGCACCAACAGTGCCGCCCAGCAAATTCTGATTCGTGCGCGCATGTCAGTACGGTGCATATTTGGAATTGAAGAACCGGGCGAGCCAGCCCATGCGGTTGGAACTATCGATGACGCCCTTCCCGGAATAGCTGATGTGTGCGTCCGAGACTCTGTCGGAGGTGACCGTGTTGTCGGCCTGGATATCGGCCACTCGCACGACTCCCGAGACATGCACGAATTCATCACCCTGGTTGAGTTTCAAGGTCTTGTCTCCCTGAACCACCAGGTTGCCGTTCAACTGCACCTCCATCACCGTCACCGTCAGGCTGCCGGCCAAGCTATTGCCCTGGGTACTCGAACCCTCGCCGTCGAAGCTATCGGCGCCTGCCAACGTGGTGGTGAAGATCGGAACGCCCCCGGTGGTTATGGTTCTACCCAGGACCGTGGGCCCGGTATTGTTCACGCCGGTGGTTTTCGTGGTCTTTGTGACCGCGCTCTTGCTGGCACTGGTGGTTTCCGTGAGACGCACCGTCAGCACATCGCCGACGCGGCGCGCCTTGAGATCCGCGAACAGTTCAATTTGCTGGCCGGATTGATAAATGGCGCCTTCGGTGCGCGGCGTCGGCGGCGGCAGAACGCGCGGCACCACCGGATCCGGTTTGTGATGGATGGGGGGCAGGAGGCCGCAAGCCGCCAATGCCCCGCACAGCAGAATCGCCAGTAGTCGCATCATGTTAGGTTGGTCGTGAGGAACTGCAGCATCTGATCGGTGGTGCTGATGGCCTTGGAATTCATCTCGTAGGAGCGCTGGCACTCGATCATCGAGACCAGCTCCGTCACCGAGTTCACATTCGATGTTTCGAGCGTGCCCTGCACGATCGTGCC
>DATMKO010000148.1:0-6289 GCA_035571175.1 Steroidobacteraceae bacterium
TTTCGACTGCAGGCCGAACTCGTGAAGCTGCAGGATTGGGTGGTTGCCTCGCGGCAAAAGGTCCTGATCCTATTCGAAGGGCGCGATGCCGCGGGCAAGGGCAGCATGATCAAGCGCATCACTCAAAGGCTTAATCCACGCGTATGCAGAGTCGTCGCGCTGCCGGCACCCAATGATCGCGAGCGCACACAGTGGTACTTTCAGCGCTATGTGTCACACCTCCCCGCGGCCGGTGAAATCGTTCTGTTCGACCGCAGTTGGTACAACCGTGCGGGCGTGGAGCAAGTGATGGGCTTCTGCACACCCGAGGAGTATGAGGAGTTCTTCCGCTCCGTACCGGAGTTCGAACGCATGTTGGTTCGTTCCGGCATCAAATTGCTGAAATATTGGTTCTCGATCACCGACGAGGAGCAATACCTGCGGTTTCTCGGCCGGATTCACGACCCCCTGAAGCAATGGAAGCTAAGCCCGATGGACCTGGAATCGCGCCGCCGATGGGAGGCCTACACGAGAGCAAAGGAAGTGATGCTGGAGCGATCGCACATTCCCGAGGCGCGCTGGTGGGTCGTGCACGCTGTCGACAAGAAGCGAGCACGGCTCAACTGCATCGATCATCTGTTGAAGCAGTTCTCCTACGAGGAAACACCGAAGGCGCCGATAGTGTTGCCGCAGCGCGAGCACCATGAGCACTATTCAAGACAAGCTGTCCCCGAGGAGATGTTGGTGCCGGAGGTGTACTGATTGTCTCTGCGATTCGAGGCCGTGCCGTTAGGCAGCTCATTGCGCCCGCATGGTGGTCAAGATTTTTACCCACTCCTTGCCCACCCACGAGCACTTTTCCTTGGTGAAGAAGCTTTCGTGTCCGGAAATCTCCTTCTTGATCAAATCCCACCCGTCCTGTACGAATGCGGATTGATCGGATCCAGGATTGTTGGCCCGCATTTTTTCGAAGATCACCTTGGCAGACTCCTCGGCACTGTGATCGCCTTTGGCAAGAAAGCCTTTCTTGACGCACAGATCGTATTGAGTGGCCGTCCCGCCAACGAATATCCCGAGTTGCCTTGCTTGCGCCTGCTCGCTGCTCAACGTCTGAGGCGCTGCGGGGACATCCGCATACGCGGCTGACCCAAATACACCGCAGAGCCCTAACACCACCAGCATGTGATTCATCCAGATCATAAACCTTGCAGCACTTGCGGCAGGGTCTGCGATTGGTCGGTTTCAATGCGATGGATGATGGTTCCCTTGGCATCCGCCACGATCATGACCGGAGTGTTGTTCACGCCAAATTCGCGGAACATCTTGCCTGATTCATCAAGCGACAGCGGAATGCCAATCGCGTATTTTTTCCGGTAGTCCTGCAAATCCTCCGGAGTGGCCCAGAGCCCGGACGCCACGCCCAGCCAGCGTACATGGGGATTGTGCGAAAGCGAGTTCACCTGCTCGCGTGCCGCACGGCAGTTGGCGGAGACCTGCGGGCGAGAAGTCTCCAGGTACGACTCACACCACGGCGACAAGAACACGAATACCGTAGGGCCCTTCAGACCCTGCTGCTGAAAGTGAAATTCCCGGCCATCAAGCGTGCGCACGGTGGTTTTCGGAAGCGAATCGCCCGTCCGATAGGTTTGGGCGAGCGCTTGGCGCGCAGCAGCCGCTGCGCCGTACACCCCATCGGTGCCAGGCGCACGCGCGGCGATCAGCGCCGCGTCGAGGCGCTCATCTGCGAGATGCCCGACATACTGGATCCGCCCATCCCGACCGATGACGATGTGCTGCGGCGTGACCCGGACATTGAACGCGGCCGCCAGCGCCGCATCGCCATCGAACACTATCGGCATGGTGATGCCGAGTTGCTTTTGATATTTGCGAATCGCTTCCACCGAATCGTTGAAACCGACGTCTATCGCGATTACGGCAAGGTCCGGCCCTGCAGTCTCATAGGTATGCTGAAAATGCGGCATTTGCTGGCGGCACGGCACGCACCAGGTGGCCCAGAACTTGAGGTACACGGCCTTCTTGCCGTACAGGCTGCCAATATCGATGGTATCGCCGTCAATCGTCTTGACCACCAGGCGCGGCGCCGGAGTACCCAAAAGATCGTGCCCGGCCGCTTCCGCTCGCTGCTGCCCGGTAATCTCCGCGCCGGCGGTTGAGCCGAACAGCACTGACGTGAGCAGAGCGAGATTTCGTATGTGCTTCCTCATGCATTGCATCTCCTTATTCTGCGACGCCCCGTGACCCCGGCTTTGCCTTGTCCTTGATCGAGACGACGAGAAATTTGGCGGGCGCCGTTTTGCTGGCATTCGCGGACACCTGATGAATATCGTCCGGGGATTCATAAAAGGTCTGACCCGCTCGAAGCGTCACGGCGGGACTGCCACGCACTTGCATGGTCAATTCCCCTTCCAGGACGTACACGAACACCTGCGCATCGTGCCGGTGCGGCGGCGAGGCACCGCCCGGGGGATATGTCACGGTGAGCATAACCACCTCTTTGTCGGTACCGGCAATGAGGTCTCGCATCATCAGCTGCGCCACGGAAGCGGATGGCGGCGCGTTTTCCGCACCGGCGGCGAGCGAGACCGTTGACCCGGATACGAGCGCTGCCGCAAGCAACGAGCCCAGGAATGCCGCAACTACGCTGCGATTCAACATTTCGAACTCCCCCCAATCATTAATTGGCCCGACCGCGGCCCAAACGCGACATGGCGAGCCTAGCGCTTCCGGGCGATAACCGAAAGACCCGGGGCGGCAAGATCGCCAATGACTGGCCAGCTACCTATCGTATTTCTGCAGCGCCAATTTTCTCGAACGGCAAGCGCCGGCGGACAGGGATCAGCGACCATGGCCGTTGCGGGCAGCACAGATTCGACATCCGCAGCGATTGCGAAAACTTCGCCCGCCAGCAAAATCAGAGATGCCAATGAAGTCAGTGCGAATCTTTTCATCGGTCAATTCCTGGAGTTTCGCCCTATCGCCCGCGCGCCATGAAATCGAGGATCTCACGCCCGAGATATTCGTCCGGCGTGTTGAAAGCGAGCACTTCCGACATGTGGTTGTGGCCATTGAGCCGCGCAAAGCGAGGGCAGGCGCCGTCGCGTGCGCACAGCGCCGCCAACAGCTCGGCACCCAATACATCGAGGCCGTTTTGCTCGTATTCGGTGATGACGACAAACACCGGAACATGTACGCCGTCGCGAATATGGTTGATTGTGGAACGGTTTTTGTACTGCGATGGATCGTCGCCGAAATAGGCCTGCATGTTGCGCCCAAAAGGATCGGCTGGATCGTAGATCAGCCGGTAACGGCCGCTGATGAGCACCGCGCCCGCGACGCCCGGACCTTCCGCCGGCTGAAGCGCCTTGTCGAATATGTATCCCGACACATGAGTAGCGCCGGCCGAATGGCCGATCAGGAAGATGCGATTGGGGTCGCCTCCATAGCGCACCGCATTTGCCTTTGCCCAGCTCACCATGCCACGTACGTCCTGCGCGCCGGCCGGCCATTTGGCGGCGGGCGCAAGCCGGTAGGTGGCATTTATGCCGAGCATGCCTTGCCGCGCAAACCAGGTCGCGACATTCGCATACTGCTCGCCGACATCCTTGTCGCCTCCCACATAGGCGCCGCCATGGACGAAGATCACCACCGGCGCGCCGCTGCGCGCGGTCGGCTGGTACACATCGAGAATCTGGCGCGGATCGGACCCATAGGCCTGGTCGCGGATGACGACGACACCATCCTTGGGCGCCGCCTTGAGCAGCGGTTGAAACGCATCGACGGTCGCAGTAAACGCGGCGCTGTCCTTCTGATACAGAGGGCCGAACTGAGCAAGCGTAGCCTGCAGATAAGGCGGCAATTTCTCCACCTGCGCAGCCGCCGGCGCGGCGTCAAAAAGGCAGGCAAGCACGGCAATAACAACAAGCAAAAATCGTCGCATGAAATTATCTCTCAAGATCGGGGCGGTGGGCCGGGAGGCGGGATGGTGCGTTGAAAGCTCGGCCGCGCCGCGTGCCGGCCATAGTAGGCGTCGAGATGCTTCGCAGCGGTGAGAGCCTGTGCGCCTTCCGGCACCATTCGCACATAATGCAAAATCGGCAGCAGATTGATGTCGGCGAGCGTGAACTGGTCATCCACGAGGTAGCCGGTCTTGGCGACCGCCTGGTCGAGAATTCCGAACTGCTCGTGCAGCGCCGGCATGACGGCGTCGATCGTCTTTCGATCAGGCTTGCCGTCTGCGGTCTTGGGTGCGGCATAGGCAAGAAGATAGGTGCGGATGAGGGTGCCGTCGATGACCGTATTGACGAGCGAGACCCACTGCTCGGTGAGCCCGGCAAGGCGCGGATCAGACGGGATGAGCTGGATGCCGGGAAAGCTGCGGTCAAGATAGGTGGCAATGGCTTTGGATTCGCACAGCGTAAAATCGCCGTGACGCAGCACCGGCATTTTGCCGAACGGATGAATGGCCAGAACCTCCGGTGCGCGCAGCGGCCGTTCGGTCAGAAGGTACTCGATGCCTTTTTCCTCGCACACCATGCGCACGACGCGCGTGTAGCTCGACCGCGCGGATCCGATGATTTCTGGCAGCGGCATGCTGTCTCCCAACGCAACTCCGACATTCATAGGTAGGGCTGTTCGTCCCACCACGGAAAGTAGTCCGGCATATCAGCCGACACCCGATTCACGAATTTCGCAGGACGTTTCTCGAGAAAGGACTGCACGCCCTCGGCCACATCCGCGCTGCGGCCTCTGGAGGCGATTCCGCGGCTGTCGACCCGATGCGCTTGCATTGGGTCATTCATGCCCAATCCACGCCACATCATTTGACGGATGAGCGCAACGGCGACCGGCGCTGTATTGTCAATGATTTCGCGCGCGATCTCTTGCGCCGCGCCGAGCAGTTGTTCATCCGGATAAACCTCGCGAATCAGGCCGCCGGCTTTGCCCTCGGCGGCCGAAAAAACGCGGCCGCTGTAGCACCATTCCAGCGCCCGTGAAATACCGACGATGCGCGGCAGAAAGTAGCTGGACGCGGCCTCCGGCACTATGCCGCGACGCGCAAACACGAACCCAATCCTGGCCTTTTCGCTCGCCAAGCGAATGTCCATGGGCAGCGTCATGGTTGCGCCAACGCCCACCGCCGGGCCATTGATCGCCGCGATGACAGGCTTCAGACAGCGAAACAGTCGCAGCGTCAGGCGGCCGCCGCCGTCGCGATATTTTTCATTGGCATAGTCGATCGATCCGGATCGCTGCTGCGATTCCGAATCGGCGCGGCGAAATGTTGCGCCGCCGGCTGACAAATCGGCGCCTGCGCAAAAGGCGCGTCCCTCGCCGGTAACGATGACGACGCGCACGGCATCGTCGGCATCGATGGAGTCGAGGGCTTGCAGCATCTCCTGGAGCATCTCCGCGTTGAATGCGTTCAGCTTCTCGGGCCGGCGCAATGTCAGAGTGGCGATTCCACTCGCGGCTTGGTAGCCGATGGTCTTGTAAGTCATGAATTGCTCCGGGGATCTTTATCGGGTTTTCAGCCGCGTTACCAGTGGAGCTGGACGTTATTGCGGGTATTTCAATTTCGGATACCAGTCGGTGCCGCGCCCCTCGGGCGTGTTGTCGAGAATTGTCCAGATGGGCATCAGGTCGGGTGCGCCGCGCGGATCCTGGCCTGGGTCCTCGGTTCCGGCCCCCATCTCGTTGCTCCAGAAATGGCGAATGGCGCCGTCGCGTCGCGTGAAGACATTGAACGCCGGAACATCCGCGTCGGCTGCGCCCACGTAGTCGCGCGTGTAATCGCCGCTGATGTCCGAATAGAACTTGAGGGAGCGCCAGCCGCGCTCTTTCTTGAACTCCGCCAGGCGTTCGATCGGCGAGCGCGCGACTACGGCGAGGGCGATCCGTTGCTCGACATCGGCGCACTCGCCGTCCCACGCGGAGAGCAGCGAGGTGCACATCGGGCAGGGCTGCTGGCGCTGTGGACCGTACATATAGCTGTAGACCGCGAGCGTCTGCTTGCCGCCGAACAGAGCGGATAAGTTAACGGGGCCGTTCTCGCCCTCGAAATGGTATTCCCTGGAAAGCATCCCGCCCGGCGGCAGGGCGCGGCGTAGCTCTGCCACGCGTTCGATGTGGCGCCGCAGTTCGATTTCCTCGGCGAGCAGCGCGGTCCGCGCACGCCGGTACTGCTCGCTTTCGTTGGGAAAGCGCACTTCGCTCTTCTGCGCCAATTCGCTCGCCGGTTTGAGTTGCGGTTGCGTGCCCATGCTTCCCCCTGTTGATGGTTATTCAATCG
>DATMKO010000149.1:0-4234 GCA_035571175.1 Steroidobacteraceae bacterium
GCCAGGGCCACCAATCGATACAGCGCACCACTATCGAGCAGGGACCATCCCAAAGCCCTGGCGACGGCACGGCTGACGGTCCCTTTGCCCGATCCCGAGGGTCCATCAATGGTAATGACGGGCACGCGGCTCACTTCGGCACCCGGCTCACTTGGGCACCCCGCTCACTTGGGCACCCCGCTCACTTGGGGTCCCTTATCGGCGACTCACGTATGGCCAACCCCACCGAACGGGCCAACGGCACAAACCCTGGAAACGAAGTGGCGACATTGGCCACATCCAAGATCTTAATCGGCTCTGCGGCGCGCAGGCTCGCAATGCTGAAAGACATGGCGATGCGATGATCGCCGAAACTGTGCACGGTTCCTCCGGAGAATGCCGGTCCCTCGCCGCGGCCCTCGATGCGCATGCCGTCCGGCAACACCGCATGCGCCACCCCCAACGCCGTAAATCCGGCGCTCATCGCGGCAATGCGATCACTCTCCTTCAGCCGCAATTCTTCCGCGCCGGTGACCGAGGTAACGCCCTGCGCGCAGGCCGCCGCGATGAACAAAACTGGAAGTTCATCGATGGCCAGGGAAACCGATTCCACCGGCACCGTGACGCCTCGCAGCCGCGACGCATGGACCCGCAAATCCGACACCGGCTCGGCCCCGCTCATCCGAGCATTCAATATCTCGATGTCGGCGCCCATGCTGCGCAAAATATCGAGCAATCCGGTACGGGTCGGATTCATTCCCACGCCGGAAATCATCAGGCCCTCCGGCGGCGCGCCCAGGAGTCCAGCTACGATGAAGAACGCGGCAGATGAAAAGTCACCGGGTACGGTGAGTTTCTGATTCAGCAAGCGCTGCGGAGGGTGCAAAGTGGTGCGCAACCCCTCGGTGTCAACGCGCACACCGCAACCCTTGAGCATGCGCTCGCTGTGATCGCGGCTGATCGCCGGCGCGCTGATCGTGGTTGTCGCATCGGCATAGAGCGCGGCCAGAAGAATTGCCGATTTGACCTGCGCGCTCGACATCGGCATGCGGTATTCAACGCCGTGCAGTCGGTGCCCGCCGCCGATATCGACCGGCGGCGTACCGTTGCAGGTGCGCACATCGGCCCCCATTTCGCGCAATGGCTTGGCGACGCGCTCCATGGGCCGCTTCATGAGCGACGCGTCGCCGACCAGGCGCGAATCGAATTTCTGCGCCGCCAAAAGACCGGTGAACAGGCGCATGGCCGTGCCCGCGTTGCCCATATCGAGCGCTCGGCCGGCATCCCGCAATCCATGGAGGCCGACGCCGTGAATCAATACCTGGGTGTCGCTGGGTTGCTCGATGCGCACTCCCAATGCCCGCATGGCGGCCAGTGTGGCCAGGCAATCTTCGCTGGCCAGAAAATCGCTCACCTCGCTCATACCCTCGGCAATTCCACAGAGCATCAGCGCGCGGTGCGAGATGGATTTATCGCCGGGCACCGCCATCGTGCCGAAGATGCGCATCGCCGGATGCGCTACGAAATCCTGCGTCAAAGAACGGCCCGCGGATACGAGCCCAGCACTTTGAACAACGACGCTCGCATTTCCATTGCCGCCAACGCCTGCGCCACCGGAGCATCGCTGACATGTCCTTCGACGTCGATGAAGAACACATAGTCCCATTTGCGCTTGCGCGACGGGCGCGACTCGATGCGCGTCATGTTGACCCCGTGCTGCGCGAACGGCTCGAGCAGCCGGAACAGCGCTCCGGCATCGTCGGTGCCGCTGGTGGAGACCAGCAGGGTTGTGCGATCGGCGCCGCTGGCGTTGAACAGCTTGCGGCCTATGACCAGGAAGCGCGTGGTGTTGTCCTGCCGGTCCTCGATTTCATTGGCAAGCAGCGTCAGGCCGTAGATTTCCGCGGCGGCACGGCCGGCGATCGCCGCCGTGCCGCGCTCATCACGCGCGCGCCGCGCGCCTTCTGCATTGCTGGATACGCCGACGCGGTCCGCTTCCGGCAGTTGGTCATCGAGCCATCCCCGGCATTGCGCCAGGGCCTGAGGATGCGCGCACACGCGTTTCACGCCATCCAGGCCGCTCATCTTCCCCATCAGAAAGTGACTGATTCGCAGTTCCACTTCACCGCAGATTTTCAAGCCTGACGTCAAAAACATGTCCAAGGTGTGATTGACAGTGCCCTCGCTCGAGTTTTCGATCGGCACCACGCCAAAATCCGCCACGCCGCCTTCGACTTCGTGGAATACCTCATCGATGGCCGGCAATGGCAGCGCTCGGACCGAGGAGCCGAAGTGCTTGAGCACCGCGGCTTGGGTGAACGTGCCTTCCGGACCCAGAAAAGCCACCTTCAGGGGATCCTGCTGCGCGAGACAGGCGGACATGATTTCGCGAAACAGCCGCACCACCTCTTCGTCGCGCAGCGGTCCCTGATTGCGCTTGAGCGCCAAGCGCAGCACTTCCGATTCGCGTTCCGGCCGATAGAAATCCACCGCCCTACCCGAAGCCGATTTGGAGATGCCGACCAACTGAGCGAAGCGCGCGCGTTCGTTGAGCAGGGAGTGGATGCGCGCGTCGATTGCATCGATGCTGTCGCGAATATTCGAAAGACCGGCAGCTGCCGGGGTCGCACCGGGCACATCCTGCGCCGCGGCTTTGGCGCCGGCTCTCCGCGCTGGCTTGGCTTTCAGTTTGCGGCCAGCTTTGGCGTAGCTTATTTTGCCCTTGGCCATCAGCGTCTCTCGTGTTGGCGCTCGAACTCGCGCATAAACGCGATGAGCCTGTCCACGCCTTCGAGCGGCATGGCATTGTAGATGCTGGCGCGCATGCCGCCGACCGCGCGGTGGCCCTTGAGTCCGTGCAGCCCCGCATCGGCCGCCGCCGCGAGAAATGCCCCATCCAGATCCGGCTTAGCCATGGTGAATGTGACGTTCATGCGGGAACGCGCATCCGCGGCGACCGAGTTGCGGTACAGCGGCGACGCATCGATCGCGGCATACAGTTTTTGCGCCTTCAGTTGATTGCGTTCACCCATGGCACTCACGCCTCCCGCGCGCTTCAGCCACTTGAACACCAGGCCCGCCACGTACCAGGCGAATGTCGGGGGCGTATTCAGCAGCGACTGATCCTCCGCAATCGCCTGGTAATCAAACACGTGCGGAATGTCCGCGCGCGCCCGCCCGATCAGATCCTCGCGCACGATTACAACCGTCAGGCCGGCCGGTCCGATGTTCTTCTGCGCGCCTGCATAAATGAGTCCGAATTTCGCGACATCGACGGGCCGCGATAAAATACTGGAAGACATGTCTGCGACGATCGGCACGCCGCCGGCATCGGGGACATATCCGAATTCGACGCCGCCGATAGTTTCATTCGGCGTGTAGTGCGCGTACGCGGCGGCGCCGCTGAATTGCAGCTCGGCTTGCGCCGGCACTCGCGTGTAGTTTCCGCCGGCATCGCCCGCAACATGGACCTTGCAGTATCTTGCCGCTTCCGTCATGCCTTTGCGCGACCAGTGCCCGGTGTTCACGTAATCGACGGTGGCTTGCGGAGCCGTGAGATTCATCGGCACCAAGGCAAACTGCGCGGAGGCGCCACCCTGCATGAACAGCACCTTGAAGTTGCGCGGTATCGACATCAATTCGCGCAGGTCCGCCTCCGCTTGTGCTGCCACATCGAGGAAAGGTTTGCTGCGATGGCTGATTTCCATGACCGACGTGCCGCCGCCCTGCCAGTCCAGCAATTCGTCGCGCACTTGCTGCAAAACCTCGAGCGGCAGCACGGCGGGCCCCGGCGAGAAGTTAAAGGCGCGCACGTTCGGAAATCTTATGGGTCGTAAGCCGGGGGATCGGCAAGTTCGGATTCTCCATCCTCATCCCCGCCATCGCCCGCCAGGCCCTCGATGCGCTCGAGACCGGACAGCTGATCGCCCTCTTCCAGCCTGATCAATCGGACACCCTGGGTATTGCGTCCCACGACGGAAATGTCCTTCACCGGCGTGCGCACCAGCACGCCGTTCTGGCTCATCAGCATGATCTCATCGTCCAGGCTTACCTGCAGTGCTCCGACCATGATTCCATTGCGGTCGGTGATCTGCAGTGCGATTACTCCTTGACCGCCACGGCCATGTTTCGGGAAATCCTCGAGCGGCGTCAGTTTGCCGAAACCGTTCTGCGATGCCGTGAGAATGAAGCCGTTCTCGGCGACGATCAGCGCATTGACGCGCTGCTCGGCGCTCAGTTTGACGCCGCGCACACC
>DATMKO010000150.1:0-8890 GCA_035571175.1 Steroidobacteraceae bacterium
CGACGTCATCTCCGACGTGGTCTGCCCGTGGTGCTATATCGGCAAGCGCCGGCTCGAAGCGGCGCTGGCGCTCAGCTCCGACGTCGCCGTCAACATCAACTGGCGCCCCTATTTCCTCAATCCGTGGATTCCGCGCGAAGGTATCGACCGGCAGACTTATCTTGAAACCAAATTCGGCTCCGTCGAACGCTATGCCGCGATCGCCGAGCGCGTCGGCGCCGCCGCCGCCATGGAAGGCCTCGTCTACGCCCCCGAAAAGATGAGCCGGCAGCCCAACACACTCGACTGTCATCGTCTCATTCTTTGGTCGCGCAGCGCCACCGATCCCGCCCGCATGAAGCAGCGCCTCATGGAGCTCTACTTCGCCGAAGGCGCCGACTTGAGCGATCCCAAAATTTTGATCCAGGCCGCGGTCGATTGCGGCATGGAGGGCGACCTGGTGCGGCGTTTGCTGGCCAGCGACGCCGACGTCGACCGCATCGAAGGCGAAGCCAACAGCGCCAAGGAAGCCGGCATCGACGGCGTGCCGTGCTTCATCTTCGGCGGCAGCATCATCGTCACCGGCGCGCAATCGCCGGAATATCTCGCCAACGCCGTTGCACGCGTTTCGGGGCGCTATACGCGGATGCCGGCTTAAGCCGCCGGCGCTAGTGCGTGGCATTCTTCAGGCCGGCGATTTGCTCGCCGCCCTGTTTTTCATCGAGCAAATAAAACCGCGCCGTCATTCCGCTTCCCGGCAGGGGCGTTCCTCGCGTCCCCGCACCTCCCATTAGCAAGGACTGTGCGATCTGCGTGCCGGGTGCATACCCGAAGGGACCATATTCGATGAAGTAGGTTCGGCCGCTGACGGTATCGAGGTCGCCTTCCAACAAGCCCGGAACGACGACGCTGTGATGGCCCGCCGGCCGCCGCACGACGAGATACGTGCCCGCGGCAAGTTCGCCGGCCTTTTGCTCGTCGACGACGATGTCGAGGGCAAGCGATAGGAGCCTAAATTCCTTCTGACGGATGATATAAATCGTGGAACTGGCTGGCGCCGGCGGCGCGGGCTTTGCCGTCGTCGTGTCGCGCGCCGACGCCGCGTGGGCATGTGCCGAAAACAGAGTGGCGGACAGAGCCAAACACCAACCCGAAAGCAAACCGAAGAAGACTGCGCGCGATGTTTGCATGATGGCGTGTCCCGCTATGCCGAGTTGCACCATCCTATCGGTCCGACTTGCGCTGGCAAGCGCCGTCGATCGCATCAATGCACGAAATTCGATGGCGGGAATCGGCGCAAGTCCCATTCGAAGCGCGACTGCGCCGGCACGCGCCGCAGTCCGCCTTAACGACCGCGATGTGGGCCGCCTCTTTTGCTTGCGCCGACAGCAGCGGCCAGCCGCGGGCGAGGCAAGCGCGGACGTCGCCGCCGCAGCAGCGATGACGGCGGCACCCACCGCGCCGGCAGCTTGTCCACAATGGTACGATCTCGGCGTAGAGCTTGCGGATCGCCGTGAAAGCGGCCTTGCGATGCTGCGCCTCCTCCTCCGGCCGCAGGCGCCGCCACGCTATCCAGCGACGGTCTTTCGGCATGGTGGTTTTCCTTCCTGCAAATTCGTCGTTCCCGACTGAAAAAAACTCAAACTACTCGCAGCGCTCGCTGCTCCCTCTCCCCGGCGGGAGAGGGAATGCGCTCTCGTTCTCGCGGTGCACATGCATCCGAGCTTTGGCGACAAACGGCACGAAAGCTTTCGCCTCCAAAAAATAAGGGGAGGCAGAGCGCCGAAAGGCGCAAATGAATTGGCCGCATCGTCGGATGCGGCGCGCGCTGAGCGCAGCGCGCTCGCCTTTCGGCGCCCTACCGCAGCTCTGACCGCGGCGCCGAAGCGCCGCAGTTCAATCCAGGCCGCGCTTCACGCGATACGGTGTGCAGGCGTTACCCGCGCCTTGGCATCGCGCTTAAGCGAAGCACCTCGCGCGCCGGTCGTAATGCCGGCGGGGTCGATGCCCGGACCGCCCGAGAGCGGCAGTGACGAGCCGCCGCCCGCAGGAACCGCACCCGCCCCGTCAGTCGTCGTCACCGGTTGACGTCCCCTTACGTTGGGCGGGATGGAGCGCCTGTTAACGGATGGACGAGACGAGTCAAGCAGCAACGAAATTGCGCGAAGGCTCTCCCGTAAGTGACGGAAAACCGGGCGTTTCTTATACGCCAGCCATTGAATTTGCGGCGCCGCCCATGGCCAACCGGCGCAAAACGAATTTCACTCGAAAAAAGATTCGTTGCCGCAGCAAGCGTTGAGTGGGCAAAAGCGCGCAGCGCTGTGCCAACGTCAGCGTCAACGCAAACTGCAAGTCAGAAGTGGGCACGCTTCACTTTGCCCACCCTAAGCTCGCTGTCGCGCAGCTTTGAATTGGAAGGTGTTGCGCTGGAAGAAATCTAGTTATCCAAAGCATCCTGCTTACGCCGCAACCGTCTGATTGACGCTCCAACCCAATCACCGAGCTTGCCGTTTGTCTCGCGAACGGCGTTCTCTGGCCCAGCAAGCAATCCGATTAGTTGATCTGTCGGGCCTACCTGAATTCCCTTCACGGCTTTCACATAATTATCCAAAGTTATTGCGTCGCCGTAAATTGCATCGGTGTTTTCCAATACGTCCCACGCTTCATCAGCATAATCCTGACCATTCACATAAGTATCGATAAGCCCCGTTCTTATCTCCAGCAAACGAGTTTGAAGCGCAGCCATTTCTCCGATTAGAACATTCGCGGCAGGTGTTCCAATATTCCGACGAACATTATCGAGATGTTGGTGCACTCCTAATTGGATTGGCGATACATCCTTATTCAAAATCTCAGAAATATTCCGAAGGATGGCCCGAAGATTCGCTCTATCAACCGGATCGGGCCAATTATGAAGCAATGCCGCCCGAACCACAGGCAGGGGCGGTGGAGACGGCTTGCTCGGACTGCCAAGATAGAGCCACGCAAGCCCCAACAGCGGGCCGCCGATAATCAATATCCAGGGTCCCAGGGTAGCCACTGATTTATGCCTCGGCAAAGAGCTAATAGCTACAGCAAGCCCAACCACTATTAGGACCAGGCCAATCCCGACACCAATATGCACCAATTCAGGCGGCATATCAGACCACCAATTCGGCGGCAGTCCGAGGACTAACGCTATCCCTAATCCTAGAGTGGCTAATCCTAATCCTAGCCGGGTTTTGTCCATGCAGATTCCTCCCACGAATCCGGGCACCGGCCAATATGGCCCCGTGCGCAGAATCCGCGCGGAATCCCCGATTAGCGGCGCGAGAATTTAGGCGCGATCTTGTCTAAGTTTGTCCAACTGATAAAATTATGATCTCGCTTGTTCCGCGGCTTCCAGCGAATTCCGCCTTTGCTCACGATTAGTTCTCCGAATTTTGCAGTCCCCTTTTTCACCTTAAATTCGACTCCATGTTCTTCGCGGCTCAACGGATGACTAGTTATGTTCACTGTAACTGTTTTGACAGACATAAAGCCCCTCCCTGAGAAAATTTGTTTGATAGCCGATAACAAGACTAATCCGTTTCAGCAAGAGAGGGCCATTTGACCTCGACCCGACGAACGCGCGAACGTACGGTCGATTATTTGACGCTTGGATTAATGAAACATGTAGCATGGTCAATGCAGCGCATTTTTGTGAATGGACGCCTTTGAACTTGAATGAATAACTTATTTTGAATGCTCCCAACCTCGTCACCAACAAAGAACATTTGAAATTCGTATCGCCCCGGCTCGCGAGTATGTATCTCGCAACCGAGTGAGTAGGTTTCATTTGCTGTTATATTTTTTTGGCGGCGTATATGATAGAATTTGTGCCGATCTATAGCATTAACCTCCGGATTTGTTTTCGGCGTCTCTCTGGTGATCCCCAATTCTATGAGCGGATAGCAAATAGCTTTGACCTCTGGTTTCCTGTCAAGGTCACGATAATCCTGATCACCGCATCCCAAATAGAGTTCCGATGCTACGAAGCTGGTCTTTGATCTGTAGAGAATCTCTATTTCGAGCTCTGCGTTGGCAGGAAGAGTCAGCTCGTAAACACCGTGTTCGCGGTCGTCCTGCTCCGCATAACTGACAAGACGCTGGCTCGATCTCGCAATTTCAAACCAAGCAATGCAAGGGCGCTTCAGATCGATACGACGCAGCCTTGGCTGAATAAATGTAGAATAGATTACCACAACGGCTCCAACCGCCGCTGCAACTGCAGCAAATATTGTCCACGGCCCTTCCATAGTGTGCTTTTAGCACAACTTGGATCATGCCGCCTTGGCGCCCTTCTCCGCGATCCCGACCAGCGTGCGCAAAATCCCCGTCGCACCCTTCAGCCGTTCCGGCGCACTCTCCCACTCGTCGAAAAACACCACCTTCATATCTGGCCGCACCCGCACGCCTTCGGGGTGCTTACCGATATAAGCGATGAGCCCCTCGGGATTTGCGAAAATATTCTCCCGGAACGCCAGCACCGCGCCCTTCGGCCCCACCTCGATGCGCTCGACATTGGCTCTCCGGCACAGCGATTTGATGGCGACGACTTGCAGCAAATACTCGACCTCCTGCGGCAGCGGGCCGAAGCGGTCGACCGGCTCGGCCCCGGGACGCCTGCGTGATTGCTGCGACGCGGGCGTCGTTGTCGCGCTTCTCCTTCCCTACTTCCCTACTTCCCTACTTCCCTACGCGTCACGCGCTAAGATATTTCGCAAAAGTCTCGCGTTGGGAAAGAAAAATCTCGCGTCGCGCAAAACAAGCCGCCGTTGTGACATATTGAATACATGTTTTTATGGTTGTAATCTCGATAGCAGGCTGGGGCGAACATTGCGGTTCACCACCGGTGAGAACACTGACGGCCTCTTGCGGTGCATCGCCGCTGACAAGGTCGCGTTCCATAAGCCCGCTCAAATCATTTATCGGAGGAAGCCATGAAAACTTCCAGCTCGCGCGGACTTGTCACGAGAATCCTTGGCGCGATGGTCGTCGTCAGTCTGTTGTCAGGGCCGACATCCTTCGCCGTTTTTGCTCAGACTGGGTCGCCGCCCACTGCGCAGCCGGCGCAAACGCCGGCGCCGGCGCCCGCTGGGGACGCCGCGGCCCGCGAGGCTTGGCGGGCGGCCATAGCGAAGGTTCCGCTGCCGAAGATGGGTTGTTTCCAGGCCGAGTATCCGAAAACCGAGTGGCAGGAGGTTCCGTGCGGGCGCCCGTCGCCATATCCGAACCAGACCCGGCCAGGAGCGGGGAGCGGGGCCGGTCCCAATAACGTCGGCAACCTCTCCGGCGACTTCTCGGCCCAGACGTCGGGCTTGATATCCTCGGCAGTGGGGTCGTTCCTGCCCCCCACCAACGCCAACGGCGTGAACGGGAATGTGACCCAATTTGTGGGTGCATCGCCAATCGTGGACCCAAACGTCAACAACGTCTTTATGTTCCAGATGAACACGCAATTCTTTTCGAACCCCCCGGCCTGCAGCCTCGCCCCGAACGGCGCCGCGGGGTGCTCGGGTTGGCAGCAATTCCTGTTCTCCCAGACCCAAGGGCCACCGCCTACAGGGACCCAGCAATCGGTGGCGCCTGGCGCCACGCTTGGTAACACCCCGGGCATATTCATAGAATACTGGCTGCTCAACTGGGGAACCCCCTGCCCGACTCTGCCCGCGTGGGCGGTACCGCCGGGGCAGCCGCCGACGACATTGTGGAACGCCGGTCAGAACGGCAATTGCTGGTTTAACAGCCCCATCACGTATGTTTCGCCCCAGTCGATCGCCAACCTTGCCAATATGACGCTGACGGCCACGGCTGGCGCAAACCTGGATACGGTCCAGCTGTCGTCGCCGACGATGCTCAATCCTCCTGCAGTGGGGTGGCCCAGCGTGCTCAATGCGGCGCAATTCTGGAATACCGCCGAGTTCAATATTTTCGGTGACTGTTGTGGATCCGAGACTTTTTTCGCCAGCCCGGCGGTCGTCGCCATCAAGACGAGCATAAACGACGGAACGAACAGCGCCCCCACTTGCGGTACGATCAGCTTCACGGCCGAGACGAACAACGCCAGCTTTGTGCCAACCGCGGCGCCCGTTTGCTGTCGCTACGGGACGCCGTCGCCGTCGATTGAGTTTATGGAGGCCTTTGATACCGCCCACACCCACAACGCGTGGTGCACCGCCAGTTCGCTTGTGGGTGATCCGCACATCACGACGCTGGACGGAAAGCTCTACGATTTCCAGGGCGCGGGAGAGTTCGTGTCGCTGCGGGATCCCGACGGGATGGAAATTCAGACCCGCCAAACGCCCGTTTCAACCACGTTCATCGGCACCGATGCCCACGACGGGCTGACCACTTGCGTCAGTCTCAATACAGCCGTCGCCGCTCGCGTGGGCGAGCACCGCGTTACCTGGGAGCCCAATCTCAGCGGGGTGCCTGATCCCAGTGGTCTCCAGCTTCGCATCGACGGCGCTCTGACCACACTGGGCCCGCACGGCATGGCGCTGGGAACCGGCGGGCGCGTTGTCCCCCGCGTTGTCCCGTCAGCGGGGAGCGCTTTGGAAGTCGATTTCCCCGACGGCAAAACCATGCTCGCGATCTCGAGATTCTGGCAATCCCAGAGCAAGTGGTACCTCGACGTCGATGTCTCCCACCTTGGGCTCACGACCGGAGATGTTGGAACCTTCGGACGGGGCCTTGCGGGCGCCATCCCCGATGGCAGCTGGTTGCCAGCGCTCCCGAACGGCGCATCGATGGGGCCGATGCCGGCTTCCTTGCCCGACCGCTACACCGCTCTCTACCAGACATTCGCCGACGCTTGGCGCGTCGCAAGCAAAGATAGCCTGTTCGACTATGCGCCGGGCACGTCAACGGACACGTTCACGATGAGGGATTGGCCCAAGCAGACTCCCCCTTGCACTGTTCCAGATACGAAACCGGCAGAGCCCGCCAGCCAAGCTGTTGCCGAAGCCGCTTGCCAACGCGTCAGGGATGTCGGCAAGCACGCCGACTGCGTGTTCGATGTGAGAGTTACCGGCAATCTCGACTTCGCCGAGACCTACCTAGCCGGGCAGCGCATGCTGGCCGACTCGACGACCATAAGCTTGACCGATGACGTAGATCCTACGCAGGTCGGAGAATGGGCAATCTTCACCGCTTTTGTTGTTCCATACTCCACAGCGGCCACGGGCTTTCCGAGCGGGACCGTGCAGTTCGCCATCGACGGCACCAACGCAGGAGATCCGGTCATCGTCGATGCCAAGGGCCGGGCAAAGTTGGAGACATCGCGGCTCAAGGTCGGTACGCATCGGGTGACGGCCAATTACGTGCCCGAAGCGGGCGGCGCGTATCTGCCCAGCACAAGCCTCGAAAAGATCCACGAAGTCGTACGCTGCCCTTGCGGCGCAGCGCAGGAACAAAAATAAGTGTAGCGATCGGGCGTGACCGTCCTGCGATTACGGTGGCACTGCGCCAGTCCTGCGCGAGAACGAATTTGCCGACTGTCACCGCGGCGAAGCGGTCCGGATTGCTTCGTCGCTTCGCTCCTCGCAACGACGGCGTTCAGGCCGCCTTGGCGCGCTCGGCGATGGCGACCAGCGTGCGCAAAATTCCAGTCGCGCCTTTCAGCCGCTCCGGTGCCGTCTCCCACTCATCGAAAAACACCACCTTCATATCCGGCCGCACCCGCGCGCCTTCGGGGTGCTTGCCGATATAGGCGATCAGCCCCTCGGGGTTAGCGAAAATATTCTCCCGGAACGCCAGCACCGCCCCCTTCGGGCCGACCTCGATACGCTCGACATTGGCTCTGCGGCACAGCGATTTGATCGCCACCACCTGCAGCAGATACTCCACCTCCTGCGGCAGCGGGCCGAAGCGGTCGACGAGCTCGGCGGCGAAGGATTCGATGTCGCGTTCGTCTTCGATTTCGGCGAGGCGGCGGTAGAGCGCGAGGCGGACCGGCAGGTCGGCGACATACTCCTCCGGAATGAGCACCGCCGTGCCGATGGTGATTTGCGGCGACCAGCGGTCGGCAACGACCGTGCTGATGCCGGCTTTGAGGCTCAGCACCGCCTCTTCGAGCATTTGTTGGTAAAGCTCGTAGCCGACTTCCTTGATGTGGCCGGATTGTTCCTCGCCCAACAGATTGCCGGCGCCGCGGATGTCGAGATCGTGGGAGGCGAGCTGGAAACCGGCGCCGAGCGTGTCGAGCGATTGCAGCACTTTGAGGCGGCGCTCGGCCTGCGGCGTGATGCGCCGGTTCGCCGGCAAGGTCAGCAGCGCATAGGCGCGCAGTTTTGCCCGCCCGACCCGGCCGCGCAGCTGATAGATCTGCGACAGGCCGAACATGTCGGCGCGATGCACGATCAGCGTGTTGGCGGTCGGGATATCGAGGCCGGATTCGATGATGGTGGTCGACAACAGCACGTCGAACTTGCCATCGTAGAACGCGCTCATGATGTCTTCGAGCACGGTCGAGGGCATCTGGCCGTGGGCCACGGCGACGCGCACTTCCGGCACGTGCTTGTCGAGGAAGGCTTTGGCGTCGGCCAGATCCTCGATGCGCGGGCAGACATAGAACGCCTGGCCGCCGCGGTAGCGCTCGCGCAACAGCGCCTCGCGCACCACAATGCCGTCGAACGGCGAGACGAAGGTGCGCACCGCCAGCCGATCGATCGGCGGCGTGGCGATGATCGACATTTCGCGCACGCCTGAGAGCGCCAATTGCAAGGTGCGCGGGATCGGCGTTGCCGTGAGCGTCAGCACGTGGACCTCGGCGCGCAATTGCTTGAGCTTCTCTTTGTGCGCGACGCCAAAGTGCTGCTCTTCATCGACAACGAGCAGCCCAAGGTCCTTGAACTTGATCGACTTGCCGAGCAGCGCATGGGTGCCGACG
>DATMKO010000151.1:0-2296 GCA_035571175.1 Steroidobacteraceae bacterium
GCCTGCAGTGCGTGGCTGCTCAATGGCAAGCTGCAGTCTCGCGGCAATTTGTGGACGTGGATGGTGCTGCCCGCCGTGCTGCTCGGCGCGGTGCTCGGAGCGTGGCAGGGCAAGGACCATTGGTTGAGACGGGTACCCAGGGAGACGGCCGATGCACTGCGGTTTCTCTCCGGCCGGATCAGTGTGGCATACGGCTACACGCACCTTAACAGCGGCTATCTCCCTAGCGCGATCAATCCTGCGGCGCTTGCCGCGGCACGACAACTGCCGCCCGGAACGCCGATCTGGAGCACCAACAACGAATCTTTTTGCATGGTGCCCGGCTGCCTGATCGAAGACGTCATTTCCTTCAAGATGTCCGGACGGCTGGATGAGATTCTTGGCGGCGATCCGGAGCAGGCGAAGCAGCGGTTGCAGGAAGCCGGGCTCAACTATTTTCTGTTCATGAAAGACTATCGGCTGATCGATCTGCTGCCTTTCAGCCGCCTGTTCGCGCCGGACACGATTGGCCGTTACCTCGCCGTCAAATGGAGCGACGGTTCGGCCTTTTTGCTGACCTGGATCGGCCCCGACACGACGCCGATCGGGCCAGACTTCCTCGAGGCCTACGAGCGCCGGCGCGCCGAACCCGACGCCTTGCAATGGTTCAAATTCGACCAGCTGGCACCGCTGATCGCCGCGATTTCACCGCGCATGCGGTCGGCGACGCAATGGGGGGAAGCCAATAAGGTATTATCTTGGCGGTAATCGACATGGCGGCCCTTCAGTATACAGGGGCACGCAGTATGAATGGACTGGACAGCAACGAGGCGGGATCGGGGAGCACTACTGGATGGTAAGCGACACTATAAGGCAATCGATCCTTCTCTTAGGGCGCACTTTTCGCAGGTTGATCGGCGAGGGCATGTATCAGCGTCTATTGCGAATGAACGGCGCGCAATGGTTTTTGCGGACCGGCGGCTTCACTCAACTCCCATCTCGGCGCTTGTCAAACTTCGATATCTCACAACTTCACTACCGCGAGGTCGAAGAGGCGCTTAGCATCGCCGTCTTATGGGTTTACGACTCCAGCATTGAAGGCGACATCGTTGAGTTCGGTACCGCAACGGGATTTAGCTCGCGAGTCATCGCCCACGCCATGGCCGTTGCTCAGACGTCGCTGCCGCGAAGGAAGCTGCATTTGTTTGACAGTTTTGAAGGTTTTCCAGAGGCTACCTCGCAAGTCGATCGTGACAGCCACGAGTATCGCTCCGGTGTGTGGTATGCCGGATTGATGAAGAGATTGACCAAAGAACAACTCTTCGATGCTTGCGCGAATATTGTTGACCCGGAATCGATCGTTATTCATGCGGGCTGGTTTGCCGACACCGTACCCCTGCTCCCGGCAGGCCAGAAATTTGGATTTGTCCACTTCGACGGCGATTTGTACCAATCAACTATTGATGCAATAGGAGGTCTCTTAAAAGCGGGGGCCATCAGCAACGGTGCTGTCATCTGCTTTGATGATTGGAATTGCGGACAGGCAGACCCTAATTTTGGCGAGCGTCGGGCATGGAGTGAACTGGTCGAGCGTTACAAAATCCAGTGCAGCGACTGGCGCGCTTACAGCACCATGGGTCGAAGCTTCTTTATTCACAACTACCGCAGGACTGCGTAATATATCAGCATTCGCGTTGCCACGTCAGCGATCTGTCCGGTTGCGCCGATGCATTAAGGCGCGCAGGATCTGACGCGGCAGGGACGGCCGCAGCGACCGCGGCTTGAATGTCTTGTCCATCCACTTGAAACCGCGCCGCGACAGGCGCGGCAACAGCATTCCCACCGAACGCGCCAAATGCGGTCGTGGGGAACGATTGATTGCGGAAAGTTGCACTTCATAGCGTGTCCACTCGTCCGCCGAACGATAGGGATGCTGCACGGGAGCGCATTCCGTGGTGGAAGCGGGCCCCTTTTCGGCAAAGACCAGGGTGTAATAGTCCCACAACATGGGGGGAAACACTAATTTACCCGGCCTTTGGCTGGCCATGTACTCGGTGTCGAGCCAATAGCTGTTAAAGGCGCCGGCAAATCCGGCGCAGACATATACCTTGCAATCAGAAAATCCGTTTTCGACGAAATAATCGAGAAACCAATCCGGCGAGCAGATCGTGAAGGCACATTGGCGGTTATTGAGCGTGTTGATGGCCAGCAGGCGACCGCCGGGCCGCAGCAGCTGTGCGTAGTTGCGCAGCGTCATGGCCGGATCGAATACGTTGTCGAGGGTGCTGCCATCGACGATGAAGTCGGCGGTGGCCTT
>DATMKO010000152.1:0-4571 GCA_035571175.1 Steroidobacteraceae bacterium
GAGCGGAATCGTCTTCGGCCTATCGGCGGCTTTGTGGGGCGAGGTGACGATTGCCGCCGGCAGGGTTCAGCAGACCAATTTCAACAACTACCGGCTGGTTCGCGGCAATGAGATGCCGGAGATCGACGTGCATCTCGTGGACAGCAGCGAACCCCCCGGCGGCATCGGGGAACCTGCCGTTGCATTGGTGGCTCCCGCGATCTGCAACGCAATATTTGCGGCTACCGGCAAGAGGATTCGCAGCCTGCCGATTGGGGCGCAAAACCTGCTGCGCCTGGTTTAGGCGGCACCTGGTTTAGGCGGCGCCGGGCGCTTGCGGTACCGGCGGCGGGGTGCCTTTCGCAAACGGCACGCTATTGCCGAGAAGCCACGCCTCGATCATCTCATTCACCGTCTCCGGCGCTTCCTGTTGCACCCAATGCGATACCTTGGGCAGGTAGCGCAGCGTCAGGTCACGCACATATTCATCCGTACCGAAGGTCAGCTCTTTACCGAGGGCGGTATCCTCCTCGCCCCAGATCATGAGCGTCGGCGTTTCGATGCGCGGCGTGCCGCGATGCTGGGTGCGGCGCAGGTTTCGTATCAGGGCGCGGTAGTAATTCACCATTGCCGTGAGAGCACCGGGTTCGGCCGCTGCATCTTGATAGACGCGCAAGACTTCGTCGGGAAATCTCGTCTTGTCGACCGCCATGCCGCGGAAAGCTTGCGCAATCGCCGCACAATGATTGCGGGAAAGCAGCCATTCCGGAATCCATGGCAGCTGGAAGAAAAAAATGTACCAGGACTTCGCCAGCTGCCGGCGAGTCCGCAGGCCTTTCTCCGCAAGCTTGGGATGCGGAACATTCATGATGATGAGCCTTGAGATCGGCAGCCGTCCAAACATGGCGTACTGCCACGCGATGAGTGCGCCCCAATCGTGACCCACGAGCAGCACTTGCTTCGCGCCCGAAGCCTCGATCAGGGCGGCGACATCCGCCTCGAGGTTCTCCAGCGAGTACGCCTGTACGCCGATGGGCCTGGAACTCCGCCCATAGCCGCGCAAATCCGGCGCCCAAACCCGAAACCCCAGGCGCGCCAACAGGGGGATCTGAAAACGCCACGAAAACGACGATTCCGGAAATCCATGCAAACATAACGCCAGCCGCTCTCCGGATCCGGCCATCGCGACGTTGAAATCCATGCCATTGGCCGACACGGTTTGATAGTGCAGTGCTTCCATCGTCCGCGAATGATACTCATAAGCCTTGCCTAAATCGCAGGCGCATGTTACCAGTTCGGCTCAAACGGACCGTTGCACCAATGCAGCAAACGGCTACAAAAAATTGAATACCCGGATTCAAGACTTGATCGCGGTTAAGCAAATCGACGCGGCTGAGCGCCGCGCCGAGCAGCGGCTGGTGACGGTGTTGCGCAGCATTACGGATGGCATCGTGGTGCTGGATCGGAACTGGCGCTACATCTACTGCAATGAGCAAGGCGCACGCATGCTCGGCATGCGCCCGGAGAAACTTCTCGGCGCCTGTGTTTGGGAATTATTTCCCGGCGCCACGGGACCCAAATACCACGAGTGTTTTCACCGCGCCGTCGAGACCGGTGAAGCGGTTCACTTCGAAGAGTATTGCCCGGTGCCGGATCGCTGGTTCGAGTGCCATTGTTATCCGTCAGAGGAAGGGCTTTTCGTCTCCTTCCAAGACGTGACCGAGCGCCGGCGTGCGCAAGAG
The DNA here is from genome assembly GCA_035571175.1 of Steroidobacteraceae bacterium. Taxonomy (GTDB): domain Bacteria; phylum Pseudomonadota; class Gammaproteobacteria; order Steroidobacterales; family Steroidobacteraceae; genus Bog-1198. The sequence goes on from DATMKO010000152.1 coordinate 1,722, forward strand.
GCCAACCAGCAATTGTTGGACGCGGCGCGAACCGAAAAGGAATGGCTGTCCCTGGTGCTCAACAGCATTACCGACGAGGTCTGGTTCACCGACGCGCAGAAGCGCTACAAATTGGCCAATCCTGCCGCGCTGCGCGAGTTCGGGCTCACCTCCGTGGAGGGGCTGGCGGTCGAGGAATTCCTCGCCAGCCTGGTGATTTTGCGGGCGGACGGCAGCCCGCGCCCCCCCGCGGAAGCTCCGATCATGCGGGCACTCGCGGGCGAATTCGTGCGCAACGAGGATCAAATCGTGCTGTCGCCGCGCGCCGGCGAGTTCCGGCATCGCCGAATAAGCGCATCGCCGGTGCGCGATGACGGCGGCAACATCGTCGGCTCGGTGTCGGTGGTGCGCGATGTCACCGAGGGGGTCCAGGCCGAGCAGGCGCTGCGTGCGAGTCGATTGATGTTCGACGCAGCTCTCTCCAGCATGACCGACGCGGTGTACATCTGCGACACCGAGGGACGCCACGTCGAGTTCAACGACGCATTCGCCACCTTCCACCGATTCAAGAACAAATTTGAATGCGCAAGGGCGTTTGCGGGATCTCCGGAATTTTTGGAGTCTTTCGCGCCCGACGGCGGCTCGCTGGTGCCCGCCGACATGTGGTCAACGCCGCTGGCTCTGCGCGGTGAAATAGGCACCAACGTCGAGCGCACCCTGCGGCGCAAGGACACCGGTGAAACCTGGATCGCCAGCTACAGCTACGCTCCAATCCGCGACGATGCCGGCGAGATCGTCGGGGCGGTGGTGAGCGCCCGCGATATCACCGAACGCAAACAGGCGGAGGACGCCGTGCGCGCCGCCGCAGCGCTGGAAAAAGCCCGCGATTCCGCCTTGCTGGCCAAGGAACGGAGTTCGCGATTTCTGGCTGCCGCCAGCCACGATTTGCGCCAGCCGCTGCAGACCATCGAATTGCTCAACGCCACCTTGCGGCGGCTGGTAACCCATCGCGACGCTGCTGAAATCCTTGCACAGCAGGACCAAGCGATCGACTCGATGTCGAGACTGCTCAATGCGTTGCTCGACGTCAGCAAGCTGGAATCCGGAGTGATAAAACCCGAACCCTGCCATTTCAACCTGGGGGGCATTTTCCAAGAGTTGCGCATGGAGTTTGCGCGCATGGCGGCGGACAAGGATCTGCGCCTGGAATTTGAAATGTGCGATGGCGACCTGTACAGCGATCCCGCGCTGGTGGAACAGATCCTGAGAAATTTGCTGTCGAATGCCGTCAAGTACACGCATCAAGGCTGGGTGCGCGTGCGCTGCCTGCCCGAGTCGGGATTCATTCGCATCACCGTGACGGATAGCGGTATCGGCATAGCCGCCGAACACCTGCCGCACATCTACGATGCGTTTTATCAGGTCGGCGTCGCGGCCAACAGTACGCGCGAAGGCTATGGTCTCGGCCTCAGCATCGTGAAGCGCCTGGTCAAGCTGCTATTCGGCACTCTCGAAGTGAACTCGCAGGTGGGCCAGGGCTCGACCTTCTCGCTGCTGCTGCCCGCAAGCAATGGTCATGTCGGGGCGGCGCAGCCCACGGTCACGGCACCGCCCGCGGTTGGCCAGCGCCAGAGCGGCGCTGCGCGCATTCTGCTGGTGGAAGACAACGCGTCCGTGCGGCGCGCGATGTCGAGGCTGCTGGCATTGGAGGGGTACAGCGTCACGCAGGTGGCGTCGCTGTCAGAAGCGCTGCAACATGTCAACGAAGGCGGCGGCGTCGATTTGCTGATCTGCGACTATCATTTGAGCGGCGGTGAAACCGGCACGCAAGTCGTTGCCGCACTGCGCGCAATTCTGGGCGATTCATTGCCGGCGCTGCTCACGAGCGGAGACACCTCATCCGCGATCAAACAGCTGCCGCGCGACCCCTATCTGCGCTTCACCAGCAAACCCATCAAGGCGGAGGAACTCGTAGGCCTGCTGCGGGCGTTGCTCGCCACCTAAGGCGACGCGACGAAAACCTAGCCTGCGATATAAAGATAGTGGTCGAGTATCAGGGCCGCGAACAGCAGCATCAGATAGTTGATGGAAAACCTGAAGGTGCGCATGGGTAGATCCACCCGCTGCCCCTTGTTGAGCGCCAGCACGAAATAAAGAAATCGTGCGTTCAAGGCAAGGGCCGCGGCAAGATAAATCAAGCCGCTCATGCCGGCGAGAAACGGCAGCAATGTCGTCAAAATCAAAAGAATCGTGTACAGCAAGATCTGGTGGCGGGTGTAGGGAATGCCGTGGGTCACCGGCAACATCGGAATCCCCACCTTGGCATAGTCGTCGCGCCGCGCGATTGCCAGCGCCCAAAAGTGCGGCGGAGTCCAGGTGAACACGATCAGGAACAGCAGCAGCGCCTGCGGATCAACCGTGCCGGTGACAGCGGCCCAACCCAGCACCGGCGGCGCGGCACCCGCGGCGCCGCCGATCACGATATTTTGCGGGGTCGCGCGCTTCAGCCACAGCGTGTAAACAATCGCGTAACCGATCAACGAGCAAAAGGTCAGCACGGCGGTCAGCCGGTTCACACCCGTCCACAGAACCAGCATGGACATGACCCCGAGCAGCACTGCGAACGCAACGGCGTGGCGTTCCTGCATGTGACCGGTGGGCAGAGGCCTGCCGCGCGTGCGGCGCATTTGCCCGTCAATGCGTCGATCCAGGATGTGATTGAAGGCCGCCGCGGATCCGGACGCCATTGCGATGCCGATGCTGCCGAAAATCAATGGCGTCAACGGCACCCAACCCGGTGCCGCCAGCACCATTCCCACGATCGCCGTGAACACGATGAGCAGCGTCACCTTGGGCTTGGTGAGCTCCAAG
>DATMKO010000153.1:0-4697 GCA_035571175.1 Steroidobacteraceae bacterium
GCCGCCACCAGCGGCCGCTTCATCTCGCTCACCCGGCGCCTGCTGGGAGGCTACGATTCGGCCGACATTCGCTGGCAGGACCTCAAGGAAACACGCATCCGCGCGGGGATCGTCGCCGCCGACTTGACGTTGGTCGCGCAATCCAGCTCCGACCTGAACCTTGGCTCCGAGGTCAATCGGGTGTGGACGTTCGAAGGATTGCACAAGGATCAAGCACAGGCGATGTACCGGATCTGCCAGCAGCACGATCAGGTATGGCGCGAGAAGCGTCGCGTTCGCGAGCTCGAAGAACTGCGCGCGAAATCCGGTGGTGTGCAGATAAGCAGCGCCGGGGCGGGCGCCGGCGTCGGCACGGCGGCCGCCGGCGCGGAGTCCGAACCGGTGCGCCGTTTGCGTCAGGCGCGCGAAATGCTCGAGGCGAAACTCATCAGCGATTCCGAATTCGAGTCGATCAAAGCAAAGATCGTTTCAGGTCTTTAGCAGCGCTAGCCCAAAAGATGGGCAAAGTAGCTGTTGTGCAGCCGATTCAGCGGGTCGGTCCGCTGGCGCAGCGCGCGGAACAGCTTGGCGCGTTCGCCAAATGATTTCGTCACGTGCTCCGGCTGCAAGGCACGCGTTTGATTGAAGGTGGGCGTACCGCCGTGCGCCGCCGCAAATTCATTGAAGTCGATGAGAAAATCATCCCAGCCCGCATCGCCGGTGGACGAGGGTTCCAAGGTGAACATCGGACCCGAGTAGCTCGCGCTGAACAAGGAACCGCGATCTTGATGCAGCCGGCTCGCGCCATTGACGACATTGCAGCGGTAGCGGTGTTCCTTGTAGTACGACTTGCAGAACGCGAAATAGGCAGCCAGTAATTTCGGGTAATCGGCTTGCGGAAATGCCCAAAGGGTATAGGTATGACGCGCTTTCCACGCCTCCCGCGGCAGGTCGCGCATCCACTCGTGCGCATGCATCACCACGCCGCGCGCGCCGCCGGAGAGGGCGCGGTGCATTCCTGATAGAACCGCAGCGCGCAGGCCGGGGGCGGCCAGTACGCTGCCGACCGTCGAACCGAAAGCGGGCAGGACGTTGCGCATCACTGATTGTCGAATCTGCCAGATTCCGGAGCGGCTCACGGCGAAGGCTTCGTCGAGCGTTCGTCGCTCGACGGTAATGCGATCGTGGAACGGCGAGACATGCAGCCGCAAAGCGCCCGGAGCGTTGATTATGGACGAATACCGCGAGCTGAATTCCTTCAACGACAGCACCTGGTAGTCGATCCTGACGGCCGACATTGGCTGCACGCGCAGCACCATCTCGTGCACGACGCCGAGCAGGCCGAAACTCGAGCGCAGAACGCGCATCAAATCGCGCTCGCGCTCCGTCACGACCATCTGCTTGCCCTGCGGCGTGATCACCTTCATTTCGGTGACGCAGGAGGACAGCTGCGCCATGCCCGCCTCGTAAGAGGGCTGCGGCAATGTGGTCACCGCCACGGCACCCAGGGAGATCTGGCCCATTTCCGGGGTCAACGGCAGCTCGAGTCCGCGTTCGGCAAGCGCCCGGACCAGGGTACTCACGCGCACGCCCGCCTGTGCCCGCACGCTGTTTTCGCCAAACTCCAGAATCCGGTCGAGCCCTCCGGTATCTACCGTGGTCCCGCCGTCGCCGCCCACGCAGCGTGTTTGCGAATAGTCCGCGCCGACCATGCGCACCGGCGTGGGATAGACCCTGCTTCTGGAAAGAATAAGGGGAATGTCTTCGAAGCGCTTCAGGCGCATGACGAGCCGCGGCCGCCGATAGGTGCCTGACGAATCCACGCCGCGCGGATCAATGACTTTATTTACCATGTGCTTCCCCGGAAGACTGAACAAGCTTTCGAAACGCTTGCTGTCGGGAGGCACAAAACCGGTCGGTACTTAGGTACGACTGCGCTTGAAGATACTGGCGACCCCGCTATCGTCAGACTCCCCGTGGGAAGTCCCTAAGACCGGTGGTTTTGCGTCCCCACCTTTCGGCGGGTTTGCCCTTAAACAGCGGCTCTACTATGCGATGAGCGCCCGACTCTTGTAAAGGGGTTTTTTGCGGGCCGCCAGGCTTCAGGCTTTACCCCATCAGAAGCAGGGTTTCCGCATGTTCTACGGCCTCCGGGGTGCCGTAGACCACCACCACATCGCCTTCCTTGAACACCGTGTCCGGCCCGGGATCGCGTCCGACGATGCCGTCGCGGCGCACGGCGCTCACGGCGGCGGTGCAGCCACGCTCGGCCAGCTCGAGGATGCTGCGGCCGACTGCCCAGGCATGGGGCGGCAGAATGACGCTGTGCAACTGCTCGCGAAACGCGTGGCTGTCGTCCAGATGCTCGGCGCCGCTGTCGCGGAAGTACTGGCGCATCATGCTGTAGCGATGACTGCGAATATCGTTCACGCTGCGAATGACGCGGCCGACCGGCACCTTCATCAACAGCAGCAAGTGCGACAGCAGCATCAGGCTGGCCTCGAAGGTCTCGGGCACCACCTCGGTGGCGCCGGCCGCCTGCAACTCTTCCAGCTTGGCATCGTCCTGCGTGCGCACCAGAATTGGCACATCGGTGCGCAATTCGCGCACCGCCCGCAGTATGCGCAGCGCCACGTCCGGATTGGCAAAGGTGATCAGCACCACGCTGGCATGCGCGACGCCGACGTTTTCGAGCATTTCTGTTTGTGCGGCATCGCCGTACACCACCGGATCACCGGCTTGGCGGCCGAGGCGGATGCGGCGCGGATCCGTGTCGAGAGCGATGTACTCGAAACCGGTCTGCTCGAGCACCCGGGCGATATTTTGTCCAACGCGGCCGAATCCGCAGATCACGACGTGCGGCCGCGCGGCGACCGCCAGGGTCGTTTGGTGTTCGCGCATCGCTTCGGTGAGCGGATTGCCGGATTCGCGCAGCAGCGTGCGGGTGATGCGCCGATTATGACGAATGATGAGGGGCGATAAGACCATGCTCAAGACGGTCGCTGCCAGCAGCGGCTGCACGATGCCTGCATCGAGTAATTCCCGCCGCAGCAGCAAGATCAACAGCGCGAATCCGAATTCACCGCCCTGAGACACCACTACGCCGGTGCGCAGGGACTTGAACCAGCTCCTGGTCACCGGCTGCGCGGCGACCGCCACCACCGCGGCCTTGAGAATCAACATGCCGACCAGGATCGCGGTCACCAGGGGCAGTTGCCGCAGCAGCAATCCAACATCGAGCAGCATGCCGACCGTGATGAAGAACAATCCCAGCAGAATCTCGCGATAGGAGCGGATCGTGGCTTCGATTTGATGGCGGAATTCGGTTTCCGCCAGCATCATCCCGGCCAGAAACGCGCCCAGCGCGAGCGACAGGCCCACCGCATGAGTTGCCCACGCCGAGGCGAGCACCGCCAGCAGCACCGCCAGCGAGAAAAGTTCCGGGGAGCGCACGGAAGCGATCATGAGAAACACCGGCCGCAGCAGCCAGCGGCCTGCCGCCAGCACCAGAAGCAGCGCGAGCGCGGCGATGCCGATGGCGCTCAAGATGTGCATGGCGTCGGCGGCGCGGCCGCCGCCGCCCAATGCGGACACCAGGGCCAGCAGCAGCGGAAAGCTCAGGTCCTGAAATAGGCAGATGGCCACGGCGAGCCGGCCATGCGTGCGGTTGTTCTCGGACTGCTCGGTCAGCTGCGCGATGATGATGGCAGTCGAGGACATGGCCACCGCGCCGCCGATCACAACCGCGACGGCCGGCAAGACGTCGAACAGCAACACCGCCCCGGCCGCAATGATCGCCGTGGTTATCAGCACCTGTGCGCCGCCGACTCCCAGCACCTCCCAGCGCATCGCAACCAGCCGCGGCAATGAGAATTCCAGTCCCAGGGTGAACACCAGAAATACCACGCCGAAGTCCGCCAGCAATTGCGTGGTTTCGTTGTCGGCCGCAAGCGCGAGCGCGTGCGGACCCAACAGCATTCCGACGGCGAGATAGCCCAGGATCCCGGGCAGCGCCAGCTTGCGAACAGCGGCGACCACGCACACCGATGCGGTGAGCAGAATCAGGATCTGTAACAACGGATCGTTATGCCCCATTGCCTGCTAGCATATCGCTATGAGTCCAACCATGACGGTTCCGTTGGCGCTCGAGCCGGCAGGAATGGGCTGGCAGCTTGAGCTCCGGGGCGATTGGTCATTGGCGGCCATGCCGCAAATCGAAGCGCAGCTCGAAACTTTCCCGACGACACTGCGCGGCCCGATGCTATGTGATTGGTCGCACGCCGAAGCGCCGGGCATTGCACCCGCCTGGGCGCTGTTGCGGCGTCTGAGCCACGCCGGCCTGCCGGCCGCCGAAATTAGCCACAGCGGCGGGCCGCCGCATTTTCTGGAGCTGCTGCAAAAACTCGAGCTCGATCTGCTCACGAGTTCGGGCCCGCAGGTCGCGCCGCTAGAGTTGGAGCCCATCGCCAGGCTCGGGCGCTGGTCGGTGCTGCAGGGCCGGCATGCGCGCGGCGTGCTCGAATTCCTGGGACGCATCGCGGCGGTGATCGGCCAGGCCTTTAGAAGGGCGCGAGCGCTGCGGATCTCGTCGTTGGCGCGGCATATCTACGAAACCGGCGTCACCGCCATCCCCATCGTCTCGCTGATTGCGTTTCTGATCAGTGTGATCGTGGCATATATCGGCGCGCAGCAATTGTCGCGCTTCGGGGCCGATATCT
>DATMKO010000154.1:0-2961 GCA_035571175.1 Steroidobacteraceae bacterium
GCCCTGTCGCTTCGCCTCTACAACCCGGATTCGCACCAGTGGAGCCTCAATTTCTCGAACAGCGCCAGCGGCACGATGGCCACGCCCTCGGTCGGCGAGTTCAGGAATGGGCGTGGCGAGTTCTTCGATCAGGAGACGCTCGGGGCACGTGCAATCCTGGTGCGATTCGTGATTTCCGAAATCAGCCCCACGACCTGCCACTTTGAGCAAGCATATTCAAACGATGGCGGCAAGACCTGGGAAGTGAATTGGATTGCGGACGATGTGCGCATTGAGATTGCTCCGCCCATGCACAGGAGTTAGCTGCAGCGCACACTGCGTGGGGTCAGTGGAACCGCAGTCGCAACGCTATTCGCGGATGACAACGCAGGTCCCGCGTTGCGTTTGAAATATCGCGCGAGTAGCATCCGCGCGCTGGCGGCAGAACGGTAGGCCTTCCGCGGCACAAAATGATTCGGCGCAGCGAGATTCCCGCTGCCTGCCATTCCTGCCCCGCTCAAGCAGCACCAAAACCAAGGAGGAAACACATGAAATCCCAAATGGCAAGACGGATTCTGGTCGCAGCGCTGTTGTTGGCGCCCCTCGCGGCGCTGTCCGACTCCGACGACAGATTCCCTTTTCGCGAAGCCACGGTAGCACAGCTCCAAGCTGAGATGGCCGCCGGTCGGCTGACCTCGGAACAGTTGACGCGCGCCTACATTGACCGCATCCACGCACTGGACTCCACCGGTCCTGGGGTTAACGCCATCATGCAGCTCAATCCGGATGCACTGGCGCTAGCGCGCAACGCCGACGAATTGCGCAGACACGGCGTGGTGCTAGGGCCCCTGCACGGTATCCCGGTGCTTTTGAAGGACAACATCGACACTGGCGACAAAATGCAGACCAGTGCAGGATCGTATGCGCTGGTGGGAACGCCCGCTGGGCGCGATTCCACGGTCGCGGCCAATCTGCGCGCTGGGGGCGCCGTGATTCTCGGCAAGACCACGCTGTCGGAGTGGGCAAACTTCCGTTCATTCGAATCAATCAGCGGCTGGTCGGGCCGTGGCGGACAGACGCACAATCCGTACGGCATCGACCGCAATCCTTGCGGTTCCAGCTCCGGCTCCGGTGCGGCGGCATCGGCGAACTTCGCCACCGTGTCTTTCGGCTCGGAAACCGACGGAAGCATTGTCTGTCCGGGCAATGCGAACGGAGTGGTTGCGATCAAACCCACCGTTGGACTCACCAGCCGAGGTGGTGTTGTACCCATTTCGCATACCCAGGACACGGTCGGTCCACACGCGCGCACTGTTGCTGATGCGGCGGCAGCGCTTGGCGTGATCCAGAGCCGCACTTATGACGGACGCGATCCCGCGACCGGTGGCGTGCCCTTGGGCTGGCGCGGCCGATTTACCCGGCCGACAAGCCTCCCCACCGATTACACGCAGTTTCTCGACCCGAATGGCCTGAAGGGAGCGAGGATCGGCATCACGCGGGTCGGGCTGAGCGGATTCACCAATGTGGTGACGCCCACCGCGGTGACCGCAGCCATCGAAGCCGCATTCAAAGCGCTCAGCGATGCAGGCGCGACCGTCATCGATCTGGATGCGGCGGGATTTACCTTCACGCCCGCGGCGGGCGAGACCGGCGTGTTGCTCTACGACTTTAAAAACGATGTAGCTGCGTACTTTGCCACGCGCGTCGGTGTACCTGTAGCCGGCGGGACGTTGCAGACGGCCATCGACTTCAACAACGCTCACGCAGATATTGAGATGCCGTTCTTCAATCAGGACATCTTCGACCTCGCCAATTCACTGAATACCACCGATCCAAACGCGCCGCAGGACCCCAGCCTCTTCGGCAGCAACAGCGGCGGCATGTCGTCCTACAATATCGCGCTCGACCTGGATCAGGCCGCCGGTGTCAGCATGGACCAGGCCCTGAGCAAATTTCACCTGGACGCAGTGGTATCGGCGACCGACAATCCGGCGTGGTCCACCGACCTGGTGTACGGCGATCACTTCATTTTCGGAACCTCGAGTCTGGCGGCCGGGCCGGGATATCCGATCGTGCAAGTGCCTGCGGGTGAGGTGTTCGGGGTGCCATTCGGCATCAGCTTTTTCGGTACCGCGTTTAGTGAGCCGACGCTGATCAAGCTAGCTTCGGGTTATGAAGCGGCAACGCATGCTCGCGCGCAGAACCTCCCGACGTTCGCGCTAACCGTGCCTTTCGACCATATCAAGGGCCCGCTGCAGCAGGATACGGATGGTGCCAAGGCATTACCGTCGTCGGCAACTGCCGCATCATCCAGCGCTGTTCAGGCGGCTCCCTCATCTAACGCTGCCGTGCCCGACCCGGGCACGGCCGCGAAGATTAAGAAAACGCTCCAGCAGCTGTAGCGTCGATGCCCGAGACGCGGCGAATAAGACGGGATCGCGGAGGACCGGCGCATCATCGGCGCCGGTCCTCTATTTCGGACCCGGCGCCGACTGCACCGAAATGGCGAGGGCCTCCGTATAGACCACCTCGACCTCGTCGCCCTTGTTGACGGTCTTAAGCAGCGCCGGATCGAGCACCTGAACATCGTACTCGTTGCCCAGGGGGCCGCGGAGAGTAACGAATTGTTTCTTGGGATTCACCGCCACGACCGTTGCGAAGGCCGTCACTTTGCGACCGACTGCCCCACCCGGCTTCATGCCCTTGGGCGAGCGGACTATCGCCTCTTCCGCACTCGCTGGCGGAAGGTCGGCAGTGCCACGCTTCTTGAGCCGAACGGAAATCGCTTCGGTGTATTCGGTGGTTACCTTATCTCCGACCTTCACCTGATCGAGATTCCTCACTTGATCGCTGACATTGATCTTGTGCATCTTTCCCTGCGAGTCGATCAGCACCACGTCCCGGCTGCCCATGTCGATCAATACCACGGTGGCCGTCATCTTGACGGTTTCGCTCATGCCGAGCTTACCGGGTGCCGTTGTC
>DATMKO010000155.1:0-2780 GCA_035571175.1 Steroidobacteraceae bacterium
GTTAAGACGTACTCCTCAAGTACCAGTGCGGGCCGTATCGACGCGCCGCGGCAAGGCGCCTTGCGCGATGGCTCTATTCACCGCCGAGACAATCGCCAGCAGCGATGCGGTAATGATATTGGGGTGCATGCCGACTCCAAACAAGGTGCGCCGCGAGCGGGTGGTAATCTCAATGTAGGACACCGCGTTGGCGGCGCTGCCCTGTCCGCGGGAGTGCTCCTCGTAGGACAGCACGTCGAAGGGCAGTGCGATGGCTTTGACCATGGCGTCGATGGGTCCCGATCCTTGACCCAGCCACGTCTCGAGGCGCCCGGCACTCTCGATTTGCAGCGTCAAGCGCTCGCTGTCGGCGCCATCGGTCGAGGCCGCAAGCTGGTGCGAGCGATACCCATAGGGCATGCGCGGATTGATGTACTCGCGGTTGAATAGGTCCCACAACTCCTGCGAAGTCAACTCTTTGCCGGTGATATCCGCGGCGGCCTGCACCACTTGGCTGAACTCGATCTGCAGACGGCGCGGCATGACCAGTTGGTAGTCGCGCTCCAACAGATACGCCACGCCGCCCTTCCCGGATTGGCTATTGACTCGAATGATCGAATCATAGGATCGGCCAAGATCCGTGGGATCGATGGGCAGGTACGGCACATCCCAAATATCCGCATCGCTCCTCGCACTGAGGCCTTTCTTGATCGCGTCCTGGTGCGAACCTGAAAATGCCGTGAAAACGAGGTCACCGACATAGGGATGGCGAGGGTGGATGGGCAACTGATTGCAGGCCTCCGCACAACGTGCCGCTTCATTGATGTTGGAGAAATCCAATTTAGGATCAATACCTTGTGAATAAAGGTTGAGCGCTAAGGTTACGATGTCGACATTTCCGGTGCGCTCGCCGTTGCCGAACAAGGTGCCCTCGATGCGCTCGGCGCCCGCCATCACGGCCAACTCCGCGGCCCCCACGGCGGTACCGCGGTCGTTATGCGGGTGCACGCTCAATATGATGCTGTCGCGCCGATTGATGTGACGCAGGAACCACTCGATTTGATCGGCGTACACATTCGGGGTGGCCATCTCGACAGTCGCGGGAAGATTCAAGATCGACTTGGCGGTAGGCGTCGGCTCCCAAACCGCGTTCACGGCATCGCAGATCTCCACCGCAAAATCGAGTTCTGTGCCGGTAAAGCTCTCGGGACTGTATTCAAACGTCCAGTCGGTATCCGGCTGGCGCAGTGCGTGTTCGCGCACCACGCTGGCACCGCGCACGGCAATATCGATGATGCCGGCGCGATCGGTACGAAACACGACGCGGCGCTGCGCCACGGAGGTCGAATTGTAGACATGCATGATGGCCCGCGGCGCGCCGCGCAGGCACTCATAGGTTCGCGCAATGAGCTCCGGCCGAGCCTGCGTAAGCACCTGGATCGTGACATCGTCCGGGATCAATCCCCGCTCGATGATCTCGCGCACGAAATCGAAGTCGGTCTGCGAGGCAGCCGGAAATCCGACTTCAATTTCCTTGAAGCCGATTTTCACCAGCATATCGAACATCCGGCGCTTGCGCGCCGCGTCCATCGGCTCGATCAGGGCCTGGTTGCCGTCTCGCAAATCGACGCTACACCATGCCGGGGGCGCGGCGATAACGCGATTGGGCCAGGATCGGTCGGCTATATCGATCGGGGCAAAGGGCCGGTACTTGGTCGACGGATTGCGCAACATGGATTTCACTCACTCGCTAACGCCACTGAAAGCGCCGTTGATGCGGCGTTTTGAAGAATTTTTCCGGTCTTGTCAGCGCCGACCGATGGCGCGTAGGGTTTGTGCGCCTAGCGGCGCAGCAGCAGCGCAAGCGAACCCAGGCGCGAAAAGGCGTCCGGGGAAGTGAGGAATATGCTGCCGGAATAACACATTGCGGCTGAATCTAGCACCGCTGGTACACCGGGCGCAAGATCGCTCTTCAATACTGCAAATACACTGCCAAGACCGAGTAAAACCATGCAACACGGCTCCGCCACCCACGCGATTTTCAACCAATCCCCGCCCCTCACCGACTACAACCTCTTTACCAGCGACACCGCTTTGCAGGAGGCGTTGCGCCGCGAAGGGGCCGGCGATGCGGCGGCGGATCTGGAGCGCGCCGGGGCCGCGCTGGGCACGCTCGAGAATTTTGAGCATGCGCGGCTCGCCAATCGCCACACGCCGGTGCTGCATAACTTCAACGCCCAGGGGGAACGCATCGATTCAATCGAATTTCATCCCTCCTGGCACGCGTTGATGCAGGGGATCGCGGCCCGCGGCTTTCACAGCAGCCCCTGGAGCAGCCCCTGGATGCCGCTTGGCGCACTGAAGTCCGCCGGCTCGCCGGGCACCACCCTGCACACGGCGCGCGCCGCGGGTTATCTCATGCAGGCGCAGATTGAAAGCGGCACGCTGTGTCCGACCACCATGACCTACGGCGCGATTCCGCCGCTGCGGCGCGACGCCTGGCTGGAACGCGAATGGGTGCCGCGGCTGCTCAGCCGCGAGTACGACCCTCGCGATATCGCCTTCGAGCACAAGCGCGGCGGCCTGATCGGCATGGGCATGACGGAAAAACAAGGCGGCTCGGATGTTCGCGCCAACAGCACGCGAGCGGTGCGCACAGCCGACGGCTCTTATCGGGTGACGGGGCACAAGTGGTTCTTCTCGGCGCCGCAGTGCGACGCGCACCTGGTGTTGGCCCAGTCCGCAGGGGGCTTGTCGTGCTTTTTCATGCCGCGGCGCCTGCCCGACGGAACCCTCAACGG
>DATMKO010000156.1:0-2484 GCA_035571175.1 Steroidobacteraceae bacterium
TGCGCCGGCAAAGATGACATCAGCGCAACGGCAGCGGCAATGACCCATGATCTATCGACGCAAAACAGGATGTTCGGATTCATTTTCGATCCCTTTGTGGCGCTGCCTGGCAAACTCTACACAACACAGGCGTTTGTTAACAACAATCTGCCGGCGTATCTTAGCCGTCGGCGTCGATGCGAACCAACCATAGCCTTTAAAGCGGTTGATCAATGCTGAATCGAAGACAACTCCTCGGGGGCGCGGCGGCGGTTCTCGTCGAGAAATGGAGTTATGCGCTCGGTGACACCGCTTCCGGTTATCCGCGCGCCCGCTACGATCGTGCCATCGTGATCGACGCGCTCGGCGGCCTCGGCGAGTTCAATCCGGGCGCGGCGGACGCTGCGCCGCTGTCGGCGCGCGCGCTGGCGGACGCCCGCGAATCAGGCGTCACCGTCGTCAATCTGACGGTCAATAGTGTCGGCAACGGGCCGAATAAATTCATCGAGTCGGTGAAGAATATCGCGGCTACGGAGCACGAGTTCGCGACCCACCCGGACCTACTCATGAAGATTCTGCGTGGCTCGGACATCCAGGCAGCAAAGTCCACGAAGCGCCTGGGAATAGTTTACGGCTGCCAGGACACGACAATGCTCGAGGGAGATTTGAAGAACCTCGCGGTATTCGCCGACCTGGGGGTGCGCATCGTGCAGCCGACATATAACCTGCGCAACCTCATGGGCGACGGCTGCATAGAAAAAGCCGACGGCGGCTTGAGTAAATTGGGATACGAGTTCGTCGCCCAAATGAATCGATTGAACCTGCTGCTTGATCTCAGTCACGCCGGACCTCGCACTATCGCCGAGGGTATTGCGGCATCCAAAGCTCCGATGGCCATCACGCACACCGGCTGCCGTACGCTCGTAGATTTGCCGCGCAATACCCGCGATTCAGAATTGCGGGCATTGGCGGAGCGCGGTGGAGTCGTCGGCATCTACTTCATGCCATTCCTGCGCGAATCCGCGCAGCCGCATGCCGAGGATCTGATCCGTCACATCGAACACGCGGTCAATGTCTGCGGCGAGGATCACGTCGGACTAGGCACGGACGGCTCGATTTCCGGAGTGCCGCTCACGGACGCATATCGCGAGGCCTTTCGCAAAGAGGTCGCGGCGCGAATCAAGGCCGGCGTATCCGCACCCGGCGAGAGCGAGAATGTACTCACCATCGTGCCGGAATACAACGATCCGCTGCGCTTCAATCGCTTGGCCGGGGATCTGTCGCGCCGCGGCTGGCCGGCAAGTCGCATCGATAAGCTATTAGGCGCGAATTTCGCCCGCTTGTTTGCCGACGTCTGGGATGCAGGTGGCGGCGCCGCGCCGCGCGCCTAGTTGGTTTTCATTCGCCGCCGCCCGCCAAACCACGTCCCTCCTAATCTCTGCAAATCCGCTACTTAATCGGGTTTTGATTTTTTGCCGCTGCCAACAAACTATGCCGCAGCGACGGAAATCCCGTCGCGCCAACCCAACCAGACAAGGAGCAGTCATGAACAGCTTTACCGTTACCGCAGTGGGCAATCTTGCGAAGGACCCGGAAACCGCCTTCAAGGGCGATACGACATACACGAAGATCTGCCTGGTCGGGAATGACTACGCGGGAAAGGATGAGCAAGGCAACGCGCGTGAGGCGGTCACCAGTCTCTGGTTCGTGGCATTCGAGAGCCTCGGCGATGCAATCGCAAAAAACGCGCGCAAGGGTGATCAGCTCATCCTGCAGGCGCAAATTCGCGCCAACAATTGGACCGACAAGGACGGGGAAAAACAGTATGACTATTCCTACGTGATCCAGAATTTCAGGTTTGGCGCGCCGGGGAGGGCGAAACGCGAGGAGCTGGCGCGCCGCAACGAAAGAGAAATCGGCGCTCTCGAGACCGAAATATAGCCTTAACGATTCACTTGGCCTTTGGTCATCGGGAAAAGGAATTCCGCCATGCATCACCCCCTGTCGTCCCGTTTCGGCTCGCCCGTCCTGCTCGCAACCTTGGCTTTGGCCCTCGCCATCTGCGCTCCCGATCTCGCATCGGCGCAGGCCTCGCCATTCATGACGGGTGCGAGTTCACTGCAGACCAACATTCTTGCCTGGCTGACCCCGGTGGCCATCATTCTCGTGATGGCGCTCGGCGGAATGGCGATGGCAAATCGTATGTCGTGGGGGTGGTGCATCGGAGCAATTCTGGGTATCGCCATAGGATTCGGCGCGCCGCAAATTGTGACCTGGGTGCGCGGGATGTTCGGCGTCTAGGAGTCGAGCGTGAGCGAACTGAACTCGGGTGTTTGCGCCGATCCGCTCTTCGTGGGCGCCACGCGGCCACCGATGCGCTGGGGTGTGACCTACTCTGCGCTGCTGTTCAACATGGTGTTCACGATGGAGGCCTTTCTGTTGACGCGAAATCTGTTGACGCTTTTGCTGTGTGCGCCAATTCACGGCGTCTGCGCGCTGCTGTGC
>DATMKO010000157.1:0-4065 GCA_035571175.1 Steroidobacteraceae bacterium
TGCGTTCGCCCCGGCATGCATGCAAGAGGGAGTGTCGATGCCGGGCGAGGCACCACCCGCGCTGAGCGAGGATTGCCTTTATCTCAACATCTGGGCGCCGCCCCGCACGCGAAAGCCGGTTCCGGTAATCGCGTGGATCTACGGCGGCGGCTACCGAAATGGCTCGGCCTCGATGCCGTTGTACTGGGGCGACCGGCTCGCGCACAAGCAAGTACTGGTGGTGACGATTGCGTACCGACTCGGCCCGTTGGGTTTTCTTGCGCTTCCGGAACTGACACGCGAATCGCCGCACCGCTCCTCCGGGAACTATGGGCTCATGGATCAAATCGCGGCGCTCGAATGGATTCAACGCAACATTGCGGCTTTCGGGGGCGATCCCAAACGCGTCACGATCGCCGGTCAATCCTCGGGAGCAATATCGGTGAGCGTGCTGATGGCGTCGCCTAAAGCTGCGGGCTTGTTTCAGCGTGCCATCGGCGAAAGTGGTGGATTATTCGAGCCCCTGCAGCTCGCGCCCAACTACCTGCTGGCCAATGCGGAGCGCGACGGCGAGAAATATGCGGCGACGCTCGGAACGAGTTCACTACAAAAGCTACGCGAACTGCCGGCGGCGGCGCTACGCGGCGGCGCGGATGCCGGCGGTGTCACGCATCCGGTGATTGAACCCTATGTGTTGCCTGTTACTCCTTACGAGGCTTTTGTATCTGGGCGTCAAAATGACGTCCCGTTGCTGATCGGTTCGAACGTCGAGGAAGCACGCTCGCTGACCAACGTCGCCGACGTGAAGGCTGCCACGTTCGACAAGGATGTCGAATCCAGTTTCGGCGCATTACCCGCCCCAATAATGGCGGCCTATCCGCACGCGACGGATGAAGAGGCGAAACAAGCGCGGCTCGACTTGGAGCGCGATCTGCGCTTCGGCTGGGACATGTGGGCGTGGGCCAGGCTGCAAGCCACAACCGGTCACAGCCGTGTTTACTATTACTCGTTTCGACACAAGCCGCCGTTCCCGGTCGGCTCGGTCTACGAGGGCTGGGGCGCCAGCCACTTTGCCGAACTATGGTATGTATTCGACCATCTGAACCAGGCGCCGTGGCGCTGGACCGATGAAGATCGACATCTCGCGGAGCGAATGTCGGACTACTGGACCAACTTTGCGAAGTCCGGCGATCCAAATGGCCCCGGGCTTACCTACTGGCCGGCGTTCGCGAACGGCGATGGCAGGGTTCTCTCGCTCGGCGAACCGATCGTAGTGGGTGGAGTGGCGAATATCAGTGGTCTGAACGTCTTGGATGCTGTCTACACGTCGGTGCGCGGCAAGCCCTTTGCCGTGCCTTAGCGATTCGCGTCAAAGTTTCGCCGCCGCCATGATTTCGCGCGCGAGACCGGCGTAATCGCCGTCGAAATGATGGCCGCCTTTGACCTTCACCACCTTGAAGCGGTGGGCGTCGAGCTTCGGACACAAGGAGTCCTTCTCGTCTTCTCCGTAGATGCACAGCACCGGCACGCCGGTAATGCGGTTGACCTCGGGCAGGGTCGGCGGTCCGGATTGGTCGTCCGAGATCCAGCTGCTGACGTGAAATTCGAACAGCGCGTGCTCGGACATCCCCAGGATCGCGGTCAAGGCCACGCGCGCGCGGGTTGCCGGCGGCAAGCGGTTGACCGCGAAAGGCAGCACGTCGGCGCCCTGTGAATAGCCGATCAGCAGCACGTTTTTCTTGCCGAAGCGCGCCAGGTAGTAGCGAATGATCCGGTCGGTATCGGCGGCCAGGCTGTCCGGGGTGCGAGGGGTCCAGTAGTAGCGCAAAGAATCCAATCCGACCACGGGAATGCCTTTCGCGCTCAACGCCGCTGCGATGTCCTGATCCAATCCCGCCCAGCCACCATCGCCGGACATGAGGATGGCGAATGCATCGGAAGACTCACTGCCCGGTCGAGCCGCGACCTCGATCACCGGCAGGCCGCCCAACGCCGCGGGCGGCGGCGCGACTTGCAGGCTCGGGTTTGGCGTGGCGAGCTTGGCGAAGGCGGCGCTGAAGGCCGGCGCACTTAAGTTTGGCGGAACCGCCGCGATCGCCGCACCGTGCACCTGAGCCACGAACTCGCGGACTTCGCTTAAGGGGCAGCGTGCATCCTGCGGGCTTTGGATGGTGACCCATGGATTGTTCAAATGTTTGATCGGCAGCAGATCCACGCCGAAGCCAAGCGGGCGGCGGACCGATTCGAGTCCCGAACCTTTGCATAGCGGCTTGTCCCAATTGAAACTGGGGCAAAAGCCCGAGGTCAGCGCTCCCGCGAATGTATCCTTCGGTGCCTGCGCCAACGCCGCGTACGCCAGAGCTCCCCCGGATGAAATCCCCGCCAGCAATGGCGCGAGGTAGCTGGGGTTGTGCAGGTATGCCTGTATGTAGTGACTCAAGTTCTCCAGATCGCCGTCGGGGGATACGCACTCCGCGCCGTCTGCAGCCAGCATCGCTTTGAACTTCGGCAAATCGATGCCGGCCACCATCGCGCCCTGCCGCACCAGTGCAAGTGCCATGGCCTGCGCCGCGGTGTTCCAGCCCTCATCGGGGGATATGAACAGCACAAAGCTGGTTGCAGCGCCAATTGGCGCGTAGACCACGACATCCTTGAATCGCCCGTGATTCAGGCGCGTGGCATTGGTGGGCAAACCGGCGGGCGCCTGCGCCAGCACCATGGCGTTCACGATGAGCGCCATGGCGCTCATCGCTGAGCGGAATTTCATAACTTGGTCACACTTCTCGCGCAGTATGCGAAGGTCAGATGAAAACAATCGATCTCGTCTACATCAACGCGGGCGGAGGGCATCGTTCGGCCGCGACTGCCCTCGAAACGGCGATTCGCGATCAGGCTAGAGACTGGCAAGTCAGACTGGTCAATCTGTTCGAAGTCCTCGATCCGCAGGATATGTTTCGCAGAACCACCGGCGTCAAACCGGAGCACTATTATAACGTGCGCTTGGCGCGCGGCTGGACTTTGGGGCTGGCGCAGGAACTACGCATCCTGCAGGCGCTGATCCGTTTGAGCCACAAATCGCTGATCAGTCAATTGCGCCGCCACTGGCAGCTGACACCGCCGGATCTGGTGGTCTCGCTGGTGCCGAATTTCAATCGCGCGATGTATCACGCCTTGGGATCGGCCCGGCCGCATGCGCCGTACGTGACCATTTTGACCGACTTTGCGGATTTCCCGCCGCACTTTTGGATAGAGCCCCATCAGGCGCAGCATCTGATCTGCGGAACGCCGCGTGCGGTACTGCAAGCGCGCGCTGCCGGCTACGACGATGCGCATATTCATAAGACCTCAGGCATGATCATCAGTCCGGATTTCTATCGGGATTTCGCCGTGGATCGGCGCGCCGAAATGCAGAAACTGCAACTCGATCCGGATCGGCCCACCGGCATGGTGATGTTCGGCGGCCATGGTTCCCGGGTGATGCGCGGTATCGCCAAGCGCCTCGATGACATCCAGCTCATCTTGGCCTGCGGCCACAATGCGCTGCTCGCCGAGAGGCTGCGAGCCATGAAATCGGCGGCACCGCGCCTGGTGGTCGGTTTCTCCTCGCAGATCCGCTACTACATGCACTTAAGCGATTTCTTCGTCGGCAAACCGGGTCCCGGCAGCATCAGCGAGGCGCTGCAACAGGGCCTGCCCGTCATCGTGGCGCGCAATGCCTGGACCATGCCGCAGGAGCGCTACAACACCGAGTGGGTCGAGGAGAACGGCGCCGGCGTGGTGCTGGAATCTTTCAAGGCCATTCGCGGCGGCGTCGCGCAGGTTGCCCATGACATCGACGCATTTCGTGCGAACGTGCGGCGCATCCACAATCGCGCGGTCTTCGAGATTCCGGAAATCCTCGAGCGAATTCTAGCGGCGCCGGTTCGGGTAGGCGTCAATCTCGCCAAGCATTTCCGCGCCGCCGAGCGCCTGCATCTGCACTAGAATCTCGTCGCGCCGCCGCTGCACGTAAGCCGACGGCTGCGCCGCGGATAACAGCTTTGGATTCGGCAGCACCGCGGCCAGCAATGCTGCATCATTGCGCGT
>DATMKO010000158.1:0-2945 GCA_035571175.1 Steroidobacteraceae bacterium
TCAGCAGCGCTTCAAATTTTGCATAGAATGCATTCAACCCGCGCGCGTGGCGCACCGACCAGCCCCTGGCTGCGTACATCAGGCGGACTCGGAGTCGGGAGCGGCAGCCGCAGGATCGAGTGGGCTGCGACTCGCGTCCAAACCTTTGGCACGAATCAGGCGCTCCAGGTCCTCGGCCGAGAACCGCGCTTCGAGGCGCGCCGCTTCCGCGGCGGCCTCAGCCGCAAGATCATCGCCGCAAGGTCGCGGCGCGCTGCGCTGCCAGTCGGCAAGATAGGCGTCGGAACTACCTTTACCGGCACGCATCGCGGCCCGGTCGACCGCCTCCTGAAAGCGCTGCGACAGCTGTACCTTGGCGGCCTCTCGTCCCCGTTTGACGATGACCTGCGCCGGTATATCGCGCCAGGAAATGACGGTCAGGTACGCCATGCCGCCTCACGACTGCGCCGTACATCGCTCAAGCGAACCGCCGCCACCAGCGACGTCTCGAGTGCGCCGTACCCGGTGTCGCGATACTCGAATTCAAGACCCATGCGCGCGGCGATTGCGCGCGCCTGTTCGCGTGCTTCGAGGCCAGGCGCCTGGGCCAGGTACACCAGCTTGCGATAGTTGCCAAAGTAGGTCGAGTGCAGCTCAGGATGACGATCGAGGCCGAGACCTTTCAGCACCA
The DNA here is from genome assembly GCA_035571175.1 of Steroidobacteraceae bacterium. Classification (GTDB taxonomy): domain Bacteria; phylum Pseudomonadota; class Gammaproteobacteria; order Steroidobacterales; family Steroidobacteraceae; genus Bog-1198. The sequence goes on from DATMKO010000158.1 coordinate 671, forward strand.
GGCGCTCGAAATGACGCAGTAGAAAATCCGTCAGATAGAAGGTTCCCGGCTCCGCCTCGGCCAGTGCGGCGAACACCGGAGCGGTGGCGAAGAACTCGTAGCAATGTGCGCCGGGGATGCGCTCCACACCTTCCTCGCGCAGCACCTTGTCGAGCAACCCGCCTGTTCCACAGTCTGCGTACGCGACAAAGATCGCTTGGTACTGTTCGCGAGATGCACGTATCAGACCGCGTACGGCATCCGGAATCCTGTCGGGTCGATTGTGCAGCTCGGCAGGCAGGCAGCGCACATTCAGCTCATCCCAGCGGTTGGCACGGCGCAGCGCAGTGATCTCGTGCGCCAACGCGCCGCAGGCAATGATCAATAGCCCCTCGCCGTCGCGAGCCACAGCGCTCACCTGCTCAATGCGCCGCGGCGCCGGCGCGACGAGCTGCGATCAGCCCTTTGGCCGTTTCGACTGCAATGGCCGCATCGCGGCAGTAGGCGTCCGCACCGACGGCTTTGCCGAACTCCTCGTTGAGCGGCGCGCCGCCGACCAGCACGATGTAGTCGTTGCGGATCCCCCGTTCCTTCAGCGTATCGATAACCACCTTCATGTACGGCATGGTCGTCGTCAACAGCGCCGACATACCCAGAATGTCGGGCTTGTGTTTGGCGAGCGCATCGAGGTATTTCTCCACCGGATTATTGATGCCAAGATCGATGACCTCGAAGCCCGCCCCCTCGAGCATCATGGACACCAAATTCTTGCCGATGTCGTGAATGTCGCCCTTGACCGTGCCAATCACGATCTTGCCGATGGGTTCCACGCCGGTTTCCGCCAGCAACGGCCGCAGAATCTCCATGCCGCCCTTCATCGAATTTGCGGCGAGCAGGACCTCGGGCACGAACAAGATGCCGTCCCGGAAATCGATACCCACGATGCGCATGCCTTCGACCAGCGCATCATTCAATACTTTCTCGGCGGACCAGCCTCTTTTGAGGAAAATGCGCGTCGCCTCTTCGACCTCGTTCTTCAGGCCGTTGTACAAATCGTCGTGAACCTGTTCGGTGAGTTCCTCATCATTCAGCGCGCTCAAGTCGAATTCAGCTTCAGCCGGCTCTGCCATCTACGCCTCCAACAGTACTTTTTACCAGCCGCCACGGTACCTTACGCGGCTCTCTCGATACATCATGGTAAGTCGCCACCTGAAAAGGCACTTGCGATATAGCGACGGTGGCATATCCAGATGCGACACGATCCCGTCGCTAACCTGGTGCCTCAAGTCACCGGCGGCGCGCCGCCTTCGGCCTTACGCCGCTCGACGTACGAGTCCAGGGCTTCGACAATGGCCGGATCGCGCGGCGGCGCAACATAATCCCGCAAAGTGCTCTGCCAAATACCGGTCGCACGTTGCGTCGCGGTCTTGGCACCGTCGGCCGCCCATTGGCCGGAATTGCGCCAGTCGGAGACCAAGGGTGCGTAGAACGCGCTGCGATACCGCTCCATGGTGTGCGCGCAGCCAAAAAAATGTCCTCCCGCTCCCACTTCGGCCACGGCTTCAAGCGCGAGATCCGATGGCGTTGCGCCGACGGGCTGAAAAACTTCCGCAAACATCTGCAGCATTTCAATATCGAGAATGAACTTCTCGTACGAGGCCGTGAGGCCGCTCTCCAGCCAGCCCGCCGCATGCAGGATGAAGTTGCAGCCGCCCATGAGCGCGCCCCACAGACTCATCTGCGATTCGTACACCGATTGCTCGTCCGGGATGTTCGAGGCGGTGGCGTTGGATGAGCGCCAGGGCAATCCGAGAAAACGCGCCAGCTGGCCCGCGCCGAATGCAGCCTTCACGTACTCCGGTGTCCCGAAGGCCGGTGAGCCGGATTTCATGTCGACGTTCGAAGTAAAGCTGCCATATGCCACCGGCGCTCCGGGCCTCACGATCTGCGCCAGCGTCAACCCGGCGAGCGCTTCAGCGTGCGCCAGCGTCAATGCGCCCGCAATGGTCACAGGCGCCATTGCGCCGGCCAGCGTGAAGGGCGTGATGATCAGCAATTGGCCGGACTTGGCGAAATCGATGATGCCGTCGGCCATCGGAATATCGAGCTGCAGCGGCGAGTTGGTGTTGATGATGGTGTAGGTGTACGGGCGCAAACGGAACTCCTCCGGCGAAATTCCGTTTGCGAGCCGGATGAGTTCGAAATTGTCGGCGACTTGCAGGTGGCCGCGGGAAAATATGAAGGGAACCTTGTCGGTCAGAATCAGCTGCGCGCGCGTCACCTCCAGATGCCGGAC
>DATMKO010000159.1:0-4224 GCA_035571175.1 Steroidobacteraceae bacterium
GCAGGTCGGCCTGATTCCGCTCCAAAAAGCCGCCGACCTGGAAGGTAAATACCGCCGCCAAACCCAAAAAGATGACGATGAAGACGTAGGCCAACGGGGTTGCGAAATAACTGCGCAATTCGCGCCGGAAAACCACCAGAACCTTGTTCATGCGCGTGGCTCCGCCGCGCTGCCCGACACGTCAATTCCCGGCGGCGCGCGCTGGGTCAAGGAGCGGAACACTTCATCGAGGCGCCCGGATTCCAAGTGCAATTCCGGCACATCCCAATTGTATTTGCTGATGATCGCGCTGACGGCCGACAAGGCGTTGGCGCCCGGCTTCGGCACGGCCGTGAGCCTGAGTTCACGTGCATCGGATTCGATTTCAGCAACCTCCGGCAACCGCGCCATTTCCGTGCGCGCCGCGGCCAACTCGTCGGCTTTTTCGAACCTTAAGGAGACCGCGTGGTGATAGCGCGAGCGCGACTCGAGCGCGGTCGGCGTCTCATCGGCCACGATTCGTCCATCCGCGATAATGATGGCGCGCGTGCATACCTCGTGCACCTCTTCCAGTATTTGGGTGGAGACGATAACCAGCTTGTCCTTGCTCAGCTCGTTGATGAGGCGGCGCACTTCGTGCTTTTGATTCGGATCCAGTCCATCGGTGGGTTCGTCCAGGATCAGGACCTGCGGATCATGAATCAACGCCTGCGACAGGCCGACACGCCGGCGAAAGCCCTTGGACAATGTTTCGATGACCTGGTCGATGACCGGGGCCAACCCCAATCTTTCGATGACGATTCCGCGTCGCGCTCGCCGCTGCTCGCCGCGCAAGTCGCGCACATCCGCGACGAAGTCCAGAAATTCGCCGACTGTCATCTCGCCATAGCTTGGCGCACCCTCCGGCAAATAGCCCATGCAGGCCTTTGCCGCCACCGGTGCTTGTTCGATGTCGTGACCGCAGACCGATGCTTGCCCGGCGGAGGGCGATACGAAGCCCGCGATCATGCGCATGGTGGTGGATTTGCCGGCGCCATTGGCGCCCAGGAATCCCAGTACCTCGCCCGGGGCCACCGAAAATGTCAGGTCATCGACAGCTAACTTATTGCCGTATCGTTTTGAAAGATTTTTCGTACTGATCATGCGCGCCTTTGAGCATGGATCCTCGCAAGAGGTTCCCTAAAAATTCAACGTAACAGTCCGGCGGCACAGCGCTGCAGCAGCCCGCTCTGCCAACCCCGTAGTTTAGGTGTCCCCGGCCTTCTTCTCGATGGCCGCTTTATTTTCCTTAAGTATACGCCGCACATCGGGCAATGAGGGGCGGTCCGCCATCCGAGCGATGAGTTCGGGTAACTCGTACCATTTCCGACCCCATTGCACCAAGCGAGCTGCATCGGCAATCACCCGTTCGCGTGCCGCCTCCGAGGGCGCGGAACGCTCGGGATGCGCCGCCGGTTTCTTCGGCGGCGGTTTGCTCGGGGCTTTCATCGCAGGTTTCGCCGGCGCGGCCGATTTCCGTTCGGTGCGCGCCACGTGGGCAGTGCCGGCAGCCTGTGGCGCACGTTTGGGACCCAAGAATTTCGGCATTTCCCGGGTGGCGGTCGTCGTCACGGCCGCCGTTCGCGCCGTGACCTCGGGCGCGGGTGCCGGTGTCAACGGGCGCTCGTTCTGCGCTTCGGCCACCGGAATGAAGCGCTCCAGATGCTCGGCCCCGACCAGATTGGCAAGGAAGGCCATCAGCTCCAGCGCGTCGGAAAATTTCCCATCCCCGGCTTTGACGCGCTCTTCGACCTGGCTGCGCAGGGCGAGAGTCTTCTGTTTGGCTAAATTGAGAATCCACAGGTTCGGCCGTTGATGCTCGGACCAGGGCTGGACTCTCCAATAGCTTTCGTCGTCAAGCGACGAATACTTGACGTGCAACTCGAGACTCTCGAGCCATCTCGCCAATAATTCCAGTAGTCGTTGATCGGCCGGTGTTGCCATCTTAAGAGCTCCAGCGCGCACCCTAAACGAACCCATGCCCCATGGCTAGCGGTACATCGCGACTTGGCCGCGCTAGACTGCCGCCCATGTGTGGTATCGCCGGAATTATTGGCTCGCAAGCCAGCGCAGAGATCGCGGAGGCCATGGCGCTGCGATTGCGGCATCGCGGTCCGGATGACGAAGGAGTGTGGAGTCAACAGGGTGCTGCACTGTCTTTTCGCAGGCTTGCGATTCAGGATTTGACGGACGCCGGCCACCAGCCCATGGTCTGGGACTCGCACGTGCTGACCTACAACGGCGAGCTATACAACCACGAACGCTTGCGCGTCGATCTGCCGGGTCCCTGGGTTTCGACCGGCGATACCGAGGTACTGCTGCGGTTGCTCGCGACACAGGGCAGCGCCGGTCTCAATCGTTTGGTCGGCATGTTCGCATTGGCGTGTTGGGACACGAGACAGAAGCGGCTGCTGCTCGCCCGCGATCGGCTTGGCATCAAGCCGCTTTATTACCGCCTGTTGCCGGACGGCATTGCCTTTGCGTCGGAACTCAAAGCCCTCACGCTGCTGGGCAGGCCGGATATCGACCAGAGCGCGGTACGGGATTTTCTTTTCCATGGCTATGTTCCCGCGCCGAAGACCATCTATCGCGGCATCGCGAAATTGCCGGCCGGGCATACGCTCACGTGGCAGGCAGGGCGGACCAGCATCGAGCGCTACTGGCATCCTTCGCCGGCAATCGTCGAGCGCAGCGCGAGCGACACCGTGCTCGAGCTGGATGCCTTGCTGCGCCAGGTGATTCCGGAACACACCGTGGCGGATGTGCCGGTTGGGGTGTTCTTGAGCGGCGGCGTGGATTCAGCGCTCACCGCTTTCTACTTGGACGCGCCGCGTACCTACACCCTGGGATTTGAGGCAGCTGGCCGTTCCGAAGCGGATGCGGCGCGATCTGTGGCGGCCCACCTGCACACCCAGCACTTGGAAATCACCGCCCCGGAGGCGAATTTCGCGGCAGCGCTGCACCAAATGCCGGCACTGTTCGATGAGCCCTTTGGCGATAGCGCCGCTTGGTCGAACTACTTGATCGCACAGCTCGCGCGCCGCGAAGTAACCGTCGCCTTGAGCGGCGAGGGCGGCGATGAGATATTTTGCGGCTATCCGCGTTATTGGTCGAGAATCGGCGCGCGATCGAACTTCTTGAATAGGTCCTTGGCCCGATACCTCCCGCCCGCCTCGCGACTCGCATCGTCCATGCAGCGCCGCGGGCTGGTTGGGTTGCCGGCGCACGCAGCGGCATTGGGCGGCTTGACGGCGCCGCAGGTCGATTACCTGCTGACGACGGGCTGGAGCGAGCCCGAATACGACTACCTATGGTTCTATCGCCAGTTCTGGCGCGAGGATCTTAAGCCGCTCGCGCAACTGCGATGGCTGGACTTGAACACCGATTTGGCGGAAGGGTTGCTGACCAAGGTCGATCGCACCAGCATGGCGCATTCTCTGGAAGTACGGCCACCGCTGCTCGATCATCGTCTGGTGGAGTTCATGCTGAGCGTCGATCCGAAGCTGCTGGTCGACGAGCGACGGCGCCGCGGCAAACTTCTGGTGCGCCAATTGATGGAGCCACGATTGCCGCCCGCGCACTTGAACCGGCCCAAATCCGGCTTTGGACTTCCCGTGCACCAATGGCTTAAGCGCCACCCGAAGCTGTTGCAGGACGCCGTACGGCGGCTGATGGATCGCGGCATATTGAAGCGGACAGTGAGCAGCGAATTTCGCCGCGCCTGGTACCTACTGGTTTTGGATCGCTGGTTCACCGCCTTTGATTGATCCTGCCGCATCGCCTTCGCGCCGCAACGCCCTCGCGCCACGATTGCTCTTCGTACCGGTTTCCGGGCCCTTCGGTGTGGGCGAATATGCGCGCAGTTTGGCGATCGCGCATGCGGCGAAACGCCGCTGGCCCAACGCCGACATACATTTTGTCTTGAGCCGGGAAGCTCAGTATGCGGCCTCGACGCCGTTTTCAGCGACCCTGCTGGCTTCATCGCCCACATTCCATTCTGCCGAGGTCATCGCGTTAATGGAAAAATTCCGGCCCGACGTGCTGATCTTCGACAATGCAGGCCGTACGACACAGCTGCGCGCCGCACGGCGAGTCGGTGCGCGCGTCGTATACATCAGCGCGCGAGCGCGGCAGAGACGCAAGGCGTTTCGCTTATCCTGGATGCGGTTGATCGATGAACACTGGATCGCCTACCCGGAATTCCTC
>DATMKO010000160.1:0-3337 GCA_035571175.1 Steroidobacteraceae bacterium
GCCGCCAATTCCCGCGATAGAATTGTGGTGTTTGGCTCCTTTCACACGGTTGGACCCGCGCTTGATTGGCTCGAAGCGGCCGGATTGCTGCCGTCGGCGGCGCTTCCCGAATATACTGCGCCGCTGCGCGCAGTTTGAACCTAAGGGCCGCTTGCTTAAATAATGGATCGTAGCGTCAAAGAACGTCTGGTCGGCGCATCGATTTTGGTCGCGATCGTTGTGCTGGTGGTGCCCGAATTGTTGTCGGGCCCCAAACCCGCCGCACCGCCGCCGGCGCCGAATGCAAGCGCGCCGGAACCCATCCGCAACGTCACCGTGGATCTGGCGACCAGCAAGGCGCCGGCGCCATCCGAAGCCGAGCCGCCCCTTGCAGCACCGCCGCCCACAGCCGGCGCGGACAGCGGCAGTCCCAGCCCCGCCGCGTCAGCCGCCGCCGCTTCGGCGGCCGCCGCGCCCGTTGAAACGCCCGCTCCGTCCCCCATATCGGTGGCACGTTGGGCCGTGCAGTTGGGCAGTTTTGCCAATCGCGCCAACGCCGATAACTTTGTGCACCAGCTCAAGGCGCAGGGATTGACGGCGTATGTGTCGTCGGGCGGCTCAGGGCAGAGCGTGCGGTATCGAGTGCGCATCGGACCGTTGGCGGATCGCGAAGCGGCCGATCGGACGGTGTCAAAGCTCAAATCCCTGGGGCATGTCTCCACCCTCGTGGCCCCAGGGTCGTAATTTGACTTTGGCGGATGGTTTCACAACGGCACTGGCGAGGCTCCGGTAGAATGTGCGTTGTGGATTGCGCGGACCCGGTGTCGACTGAGCAGGTGGCAGATTGGCCGATGTCTTCATTCTATTGATTGTGTTGGGATCGACTTTGATCGGCGTGCTGCGTGGCCTCGTTCGAGAGGCGGTTTCCGTGGCCTTCTGGATCCTCGCCATTTGGCTCTGCTGGAAGCTGGGCCCTGCGGTCGAGCCACATCTCGGAGGCTTGCTGGCGGATCCCAACGTGGCGCCATGGGCCGGGCGGCTGGTGATCCTGGTGCTCGTCCTGTTGTTGGGCTGGATAGTGGGGATGCTGCTCGGTTACCTCACTCGAAGCTTGGGGCTAGGGCCCATGGATCGGATCTTAGGACTGCTCTTCGGCGTCGTGCGCGGCATGGTGCTGGTGGGTTTGCTGATCATCGGCGGCGAGTTGCTGCACATGAATAACGAAGAGTGGTGGCGCCAGTCGAAGCTGGTTCCTTATGGTGAGAGCGTCGGCGATTGGCTGCGGGCCATGGTCGGCGAGAAAGGCGAGCCGTGGGCAAAACTCGAGCGCTTGACCGGAGTGAAGGTCAAGCCCAAGTAGCGGAGGTTTGAGCATGTGCGGAATTGTCGGAATGGTGGGTACCAGTGCAGTCAATCAACGCATTTATGATGCGCTGACGGTGCTGCAGCATCGCGGTCAGGACGCCGCCGGCATCATGACGGCGGAGGACGGCGAACTGTTCATGCGCAAGGATTCGGGGTTGGTGCGCGACGTGTTCCAGCAGAAGCACATGCTGAAACTCAAAGGCAACGTCGGTATCGGTCACGTGCGCTATCCCACGGCGGGTGCCGACAGCGCTCATGACGCACAACCCTTCTATGTAAATTCGCCCTATGGCATTTGCCTCGGGCACAACGGCAATTTGACCAACGCCCGCGAGCTTACCGAGGTCTTGGTGCGCGAAGACCGCCGGCATCTGAACACCGGCTCCGACTCGGAAGTACTGCTCAATGTCCTGGCATCGGAACTGCAGCGCGTCGGTACGCCCCGGGTCACGCCGGCGGACATTTTCGCCGCGGCGAACGCCGTATATCGGCGCTGCCGGGGCGGCTATGCGGTCACCGCGATGGTGATCGGGCATGGAATTCTTGGGTTTCGCGATCCGAACGGCATTCGCCCGCTGGTGATCGGCAAACGCGATACCAAGAAAGGCACCGAATGGATGCTGGCGTCCGAGAGTGTGGCGCTCGATATGCTGGGTTTCGACATGCTGCGCGACGTGGCGCCGGGTGAGGCGGTGTTCATCGACGAGCAGGGCCGCTTCTACGCCCAGCAATGCGTGGCGATGGCGCGGCACACGCCGTGCATCTTCGAATATGTGTATTTCGCCCGGCCGGATTCGATCATCGACAACATCTCGGTCTACAAAGCGCGGTTGCGCATGGGCGAGCGGCTGGCCGATAAGATCAAGCGTGAACGGCCCGAGCATGGCATCGATGTGGTGATTCCCATCCCCGATACCAGCCGCACCAGCGCCGTGCAGGTTGCGCAATTGCTCGGGGTCAAATATCGCGAAGGCTTCATCAAGAATCGTTACATCGGCCGCACCTTCATCATGCCGGGCCAAGAACAGCGCGCCAAGTCGGTACGCAGCAAATTGAACGCCATTGATCTCGAGTTCCGCGGCAAGAACGTGCTGCTGGTGGATGACTCGATCGTGCGCGGCACCACCTCCGCCCAGATCATCGAGATGGCGCGCGAAGCAGGCGCCAAAAAAGTGTTTTTCGCCTCCGCGGCGCCTCCGGTCCGCTATCCGAATGTCTACGGCATCGACATGCCGGATGCATCCGAGCTGGTGGCGTCCGGCCATACGGATGAAGAAGTACGCGACATCATCGGCGCCGACTGGCTCATGTACCAGGACCTGGAGGATCTGGTGCATGCGGTTCGACACGACAATGCCAAGATCATGGATTTCGATACCTCGTGCTTCTCGGGAGAGTACGTCACCGGGGATGTGACGCCCGAGTATCTCGAGCGTCTGCAAGGAGAGCGCTCCGACGAAGCCAAGCAGCTACGTCGAAAAGGCGCCGGTCGTGGACTCAAGTCCGTTCCTATTCCGTAAACCGTTGAGCGCGAGCGGCGCCGGTGTCGAGGCGGCGTCAAATTGATGCGCCTGTTGGTGATCGCCACGCGCCATGATTATCGACTGCTTGTCAGAAAGCATGTCGAAATCGAATGGCCCGATGCCGTCGTCGTCGAGCATGCTCTTGGAATCGACCCCGCCCTCGATCAAGATTTTGCCGCCGTCGGCTTCGATGCGGTGATCATCGTGGCTGCGCCGCCGACTGCGGTGGCCGCAAACTTCGCGCTTGGCCAGGCGGCCAAGACGGAGTTCGCGCCTATCGTGCTGGTGCTGCTCGAGGATGCCCCAAATCCTCACCCCGCGCCGGCACGGGGACTGCACCGGCTCTATGGCCGCAAGCTGGATCGCGAACGGCTCGTCAAATTGATCAAGACGGCCTCCGGCGAACACCGTCAGGCGCTCGCCATGCTGCGCGCCAGTCCTGGCTTCGAAAATCGTTATCGATTTGGCTC
>DATMKO010000161.1:0-6091 GCA_035571175.1 Steroidobacteraceae bacterium
GCTGCGACCAGCATTTCCTGATTTCCCACCTGCGCGTAAGCGCCGTTGCCGCGCGCAAACGGAATACGTGCGCCGCCGACAATCGCGACGCGTCGTGGACTCGCTCCGACCAACATAGGTTCTGCCCTCGATGTGTATTGCGAATTATGGACCTACCCACCGGCATATAATCTACCAATGACTCGATTTTCTCATGGGGCACTGCTCGGGCTTGCGCTATTCGCACTCATCGGGTGCGGCCGGGCCCCGCAGCCCGCTGCGCCCAATGCGGCGAAATCGGCAGCGCCGTCCGAACCGCTCGGTCGAATCGTCGAGCGCTATTGGGCGGAACGCGTCGACACCGAGGACGTGATTGCACCGCAGTTGCTGGCGGACGCCCTGAATGTCGAGCGCCGCTATCTTGCCGAGGTTCTCGGCGTTGCGCGTGATGGGTTGGATGCCGATTCGCGGCGCACATACGACATTTTCACCAGGCAACGAGAGCTGACCATCGAAGGCTTCACCTTTCCCACCGAGTTGCTGCCGATCAATCCGTTCGGCGGAATGCCGCTTGAACTCGCGGCGGCGGCGGCGGATGCCGGCCAATATCCGCTGACAAGCGCCGCGGAATTCGACAGCTGGCTGCGACGGATCGATGAATACGTAAGCTGGACGCGGCAGGCAACCGCCAATATGCGCGAAGGAGTACGCCGCGGCTACATCTTGCCGCGCGCGCTGGTCGAACGCATGCTCCCGATCCTCGAACGTCTCGGCGCGGACGGCCCCGGCAATGTTTTCTACACCCCTCTGCATTCGATGCCGGCGGCCATCAAGGAGCCGCGGCGGTCGCAGCTGACGAAAATCATTTCCGCCGCGATCTCGGAAAAATTGCTGCCCGCAAATCGCGCGCTGCATGATTTTCTGCGGAACGAATACTTGCCGAGAGCCAGAGCGGGTCTGGCTCTGTCGGAACTGCCGCTGGGCGCAGCATGGTATGCCTACCGTATCAAGCGCGCGACCAGTACGAGCTTGACCGCGGATGAGGTCCACCGCATCGGCATCGCCGAAGTAGAACGCCTGCGCGCGCGCACCCCGCCGCTTCGCGATGCTGCGCTCGCCCCTGCGTCGGGCGCGGCGGGGCCGGGCCCCGCCGCGCCGGGCGCCGCCGCGCACCCAGCCGCTGCGCCGCTCGCCGCCGATGAACTGCTGCAGGCCTACAGGGAGCTGGCGGTCCGAGTTCGCGCCGCCATTCCCGGTTTATTCGCCGAAGTCCCGAGCGGCGATTTCGATATTCGCGCTACGGCGTGGATCGGCGAGCCGGCAACAGCGCTCTCCTACCGGCCGCCGGGACCTGCGGCGAGTCCACCCGCCGTGCTATACGTCAACACCGGTGCGGCTGCGCGGGCGGTGTCGATTTCCAGCTTCCTTACGCAGGCCGTGCCGGGCCGCTACTTTCAGATCGCGGTTCAGCAGGAGCGCGTCGAATTGCCGCGGTTCCGACGCTTCGGCACCGAGGCGGTCTTCACCGACGGCTGGGGACTGTATGCCGCCTTGCAGGGCGAGCAGTTGGGTCTGTACTCTGACGAGGCAGAGAAACTGGATGCTGCAGCGGCGGAAATGCGCTGCGCGGTCGCCTTGGTGGTCGACACGGGCTTGCATGCGAAGGGCTGGACGCGGACTCAAGCACTTGATTATCTTCATGCGCATTTGGCCGTCGATGATGGCGACGCCCAAGCCTTGATCGACTGGTATGCCGCGAATCCGGCGGATGCGCTGGCGTGCAAGATGGGCGAGATCAGGTTTCAGGCGTTGCGGGTGCGCGCGCAACAGCAGTTGGCGGGGCGCTTCGACATTCGCGGCTTTCATACCGAGATTCTCAAGGACGGCGCAATGCCTCTGGACATACTCGAGGCCAAGATGATCGTTTGGATGGACGGATTGAAATGACGACTTTGCAACTCAGCAACCGCCAGGCGGCAATCTTATTCGAACACAATGTGTTCGCGGGAGTCAGACCAACCAGTGCGCCTTTCATTGTTAATAGCATTGCTGTTCGCCGCCCACATGGCTTGCGCCGCGACCATCGCGCAAGATGCCGCGCAGCACGGCGACATCGAGGTGCGGGTCTCGCTGGATCCCGCCGAGCAGAGCGGCAATGCCTCTGCGACGGTGAGGATTCATGCGCGCCGCGAAGTCGTGTGGTCGCTGATTACCAGCTGCCCCGAATCCGTGGCCTTGGTTCCGGGCCTCACCGCTTGCGAAGTGTTGGAAACCGCGCCGGACAATTCATGGCAACGAATTCGCCACGTCATGAATTACTCCTGGTTCGTGCCCAAGGTGAGCTACGAAATACGCGCCGCGTACGACCCACCCACGCGGGTTTCGATCGAACGCATTTCCGGGGACCTGCGCATCCTGCGAGGATCCTGGGTCTTGCACAGCGATGGCGACTACACGGTCGCGCATTACACGGTGGACCTGGCACCCGGGTTTTGGGTGCCGCAATGGATCGTGCGCTCGGCCTTGCGCCACGATCTGCCAAAAATGCTCCGTGCGCTTCGCTCCCGTGCTGAGATCGTGCAACGCCAGAATCCCTGATCGCAGCAGCGCGGCGCTGCGGGCCTGGCTCGTGGCCGGAATCGCGGGTCTGGTGCTGGGCGCATGCGAGCGTCAGCCGCAAGCGCCGCCGCCGCGCGTCAAACAAGTATTTCATTTGAATCCCTACGAAAAGGACTTCGGCTACTCGCAAGCCGTCCTGATAGACAAAACGCTGTATATTTCGGGCTCGGTGGCCGCGGATCAGAACGGCCGGCTGGTATCGCCCGGCGATATGGCAGGACAGATGCGCGCCGCTTATTCCAATATACGCCGCACGCTTGCCGCGCACGGGGCCGGCTTCGAAGAAGTGGTCAAGGAAACGATATATACGACGGATATGGACGCATTGCTAAAAGCCTCGGATTTGCGCTTCGAGTATTACAACAAGGAGCGATTGCCGACCACCTCGTGGGTGCAGGTGCAGCGTCTGGTCGATTCCGGATTCCTCGTGCAAATCGAAGTCATCGCCGAGCTGCCGTAGAGCGGAATCGAGGATTCGTTGCGTAACATGGTGGATAAGAATTTCGAGCGCCGCCTCGCGGGCCTCATAAATTCGGGGGAACGGGCGGTATTGCGCGGCGGGCGCAAAGGCGTCGAAAAGGAGTCTTTGCGCGTCTCGCCCGACGGTCACATCGCGCAGACGCGCCACCCGGAAAGCCTGGGCGCGCCGCTCACCAACGAAAACATCACCACGGATTTCTCCGAGTCACTGATCGAACTGGTCACTCCGCCATTCGGCGAGACCTGGGAACTGCTGCAATATCTTTGCGACATTCATCAATTCGTCTATCGCCACCTGCACGATGAGTTGCTGTGGGCGACGAGCATGCCCTGCGCCCTCAAAGGCGATGCGAGCATACCGCTGGCGCAATTCGGGACTTCCAACGTCGGGCGCATGAAGACCGTTTATCGGCATGGCTTGGGACTGCGCTACGGGCGCATCATGCAGGCGATTTCCGGAGTGCATTTCAATTACTCCTTCAGCTCGAAATTGTGGAGCGTGTTGCAGGAGGTCAATCAGTCCAAACAACAGGGCCGGGATTTCGTCTCCGATCAATACTTCGGCGTGCTGCGCAATTACCGCCGCTACGGCTGGCTGGTTCTGTACTTGTTCGGCACGTCTCCGGCTGTATCGAACAGCTTCTTTGCCGGCCGGGAAAACACCCTGCCCGTGCTCGATGGCGATACCGTCTATGAACCCTACGGCACGTCGCTGCGCATGAGCGACATCGGCTATCGCAATAAGAATCAATCGACCTTGAGCGTATCCGTCAACAGTTTGGACGAATACGTGCGCGACTTGTCCCGGGCGATCGGTACACCGTATCCGCCGTACGAGAAGCTCGGCGTCAAGCTCGACGGCGTGTATCAGCAGCTCAATGCCAACATTCTGCAGATCGAGAACGAGTACTACAGTTTCATACGCCCCAAGCGAATAGCGCGCTCGGGCGAACGGCCGACCAAGGCGCTGCATCGGGCCGGGGTGGAATACATCGAGGTCCGCGCACTGGACGTCAGCGCGTTCGATCCGGTCGGCGTCAATCAAAACAAGCTGCGGTTTCTGGAAGCCTTTGTCGCCCTGTGCCTGCTGCGGGAAAGCGCGCCGATCAGCCGCGGTGAACAACAGGCCCTGGACGCCAATCATCTGCTGGTTGCGCGGCGCGGGCGCGAGCCGAACCTCAAGCTTAACCGGGAGGGGCGCGACGTCCCCATGACCCAGTGGGCTGGTGAACTGCTCGATGGGATGCAAGGCCTGTGCGAGATGCTCGATCACGGCGAATCCGAGCGTCCGTATACACTGGCCTTGGAGCAGCAGCGCGCCAAAATCGACGATGTGGAGCGGACCCCGTCTGCGCGGCTGCTCGCCGAAATGCGCCAAACCGGCGAATCCTTCTTTCAGCTTGCCCTGCGAATGTCGAATCTGCACAAGGACTACTTTCTCGGGCTTTATCCGCCCAACGAAAGCCGACTGTCCGAATTCGCGGCGCAGGCCAAAGAATCGCACCGGGCGCAGCATGATATTGAGGCCAAGGACGATACCGACTTCGACACCTACCTCAAGCGCTACTTGGCCGATTGAGCCTGTTATTTGACATAATGCGACTGACGCGGCGCGCGTTGCCCGCCAGCGCCCGCGTTGCCCGCCAAATAGTGCCCTAGGTCATTGAGTACTTGCGCCTACGCCGGTACGGTGATGCCAATGAGCGCGGCCCATGGAATTCCCAACGAGGATTTGCCCGACTCGCCCCATGCGCGGCAGCTGCGGGCGGGATTTCCCTGGCTGACTTTCGGTGCGGATCTCGAGGCGGATTTCAGACACAAAAACTTCGATGAGAACCTGCACCACACCCGCGTGAATTTGTGCCTGGCGATCCTCTTCACCATCGCATTTTCGGCGATGGACTCCACGGTGCTCGGTCCGGAACTCAATCGAATCCCGAGCATGATCCGCATGCTGGTGATCGTTCCGGTGATGCTCATCGGGTTCGCGGCGAGCTTTTCCGCGCAGCGCCAGCGGATCTGTACGCCGGTCATGATCGTCGCCCTGACTATCGTTGGCTTGAGCGGAGCCGCGGTGCAGATCGTCGCTTCATTGGGCGGGATTACGACCTTGTTTCCCAGCTTGATGATAACCATCCTGTTCATCTATCTTCTGGGCGGCTTGATCTTCTATCATGCCGTCGCCGCCAATGTGTTCGTGATGTTCATGTATCTTGCGGTGGGCACGGCGCTGATGCTGCCCGGCCGTGAATTCAGCCATGACGCACTCGCGGTACTCGGCACCAATCTGTTCGGCGCATCGGTGGCCTACATGCACGAGAAGACCAGCCGCAAGCGCTTTCTCGAAGCGTGCCTGCTGCGCGAGATGGTGGCGCGCGACGGGCTGACAGGCATCCAGAACCGGCGCATGTTCGATCAGCACATAGCGCGGGCCTGGCAACAGGCGGTGCGCGAGGAAAAGCGCATTGCGGTCCTGCTCGCGGACATCGATTGCTTCAAGGACTACAACGATCATTATGGCCACCAAGCGGGCGATGAATGCCTGCGCGCCGTCGCCGTGTCGCTCAGCCAGTGCGCGCGCCGGCCCCTTGACTTCGTGGCGCGCTACGGCGGCGAGGAGTTCGCGATCGTGTTGTATCAGGCCAGCCATGAATACGTCGCCGAGGTGCTGACGCGCATTCAGCGTTCAATAGCCGAATTGAACATTCCGCATGACGCTTCCCGAGTCGCAAGCCGGCTGACGGTGAGCATCGGCGCCGCCTTTGTGCTGCCGGCGGCCAACCGCACACTCGAAGGATTGATCCAACTGGCCGACGAGGCCCTGTACAGCGCCAAGGAAGAGGGCAGAAATCGCGTCATCGTCATGGAGGCCGAATACCACACCATGACGACCGGCCGCTTCGAGAAGCGCCGCAGCCAGGTCGACGCCTAAGGTCAGCGATAGATTGCGATCTGCGGTTCCTCGCCGGCTCTTCTGCTGGCGCGAAACATGCCCTCGGAATTGAATTCCATG
>DATMKO010000162.1:0-4168 GCA_035571175.1 Steroidobacteraceae bacterium
AACCAGCAGTTCAAAAACCGCCCCGATCATGTTGCAGTGCGTGAGTCTCTTATGGCCCCTCGCGTCATTTCGCCCTCGCGCCTCGAATGGTCGCTCTTGGAGCAACAACGGACATCGGGCGGCAGAGGCGCGAAATCCATCGGTAGCGTTTGACCCGACGCGGAAGTCGAGTTTGCATCGCAGCAGTTGGATAATGTTTCGGCACGATGTTGCGTCATCAGAGTCCTCCTCATAGCGACCAACCGAGAGGCAAAAGACGCTTGCGGCGATCCAACTTCGTATGACGGATCCGCTGGGGAGCCGCCCGGCGCCTTGGCCGGCTGGTGGCGTGTTCGGTTGCAAAGTGCCCCTGAATGGGGGGACAATATCTTTCCTGCTTGGGCACCGACGGGTCCTCGGATAGACAGTTGTCCGACATCCCCAGATGGCCGCGGGATTTGAAAAAGTGAGCGCGAAGGATGCGCTGTTCTGGATGCGCCGCCGAGAATGCGCCTGACTGCCGATTTTGCAGCGAGTGCGGCGCCCGGCTCGTCAGTATCTGTCCCAGTTGTCGTTTCGAAAACGCACCGGCCGCGAAGTTTTGCGGCGGTTGCGGCGCGCGATTGACCGGTGCCGCCGCACCAGCGGTGACCCAGCCTGCGCCCGAGAGCTACACGCCGAAGCCACTCGCCGAGAGAATTCTGCGCAGCCGCGGCGCGCTGGAAGGCGAGCGCAAGCAGGTGACGGTGCTGTTTGCCGACATCAAGGGTTCCATGGAGCTTATCCAAGGCGCCGACCCAGAGGATGCACGGCGTATTCTCGATCCAACCATCGAGGCGATGATGCGTGCCGTGCACCGCTACGAAGGCACCGTCAACAAAGTGTTGGGCGACGGCATCATGGCACTATTCGGCGCGCCGATAGCGCATGAGGATCACGCGGTCAGGGCCTGTTATGCGGCGCTCGCTATGCAGAGCGCACTCCGCGAAATTTCCGAAAAAACCCGACGCGACTTCGGCCTTGAGGTGCAGGTGCGAACGGGTCTGCACTCGGGTGAGGTCGTGGTGCGGACGATAGGCAACGATCTGACCATGGACTACGACGCCATCGGCCAGACCACTCATCTCGCGTCGCGCATGGAGCAGCTCGCGCTCCCCGGCAGCATCCGCATGACCGCCGATACCCTGCGCTTGGCGGAAGGCTTAGTGCAGGTTCGCCCGCTGGGCCCGATCCCGGTGAAAGGGCTGGTACAGCCAATCGAAGTCTTCGAGCTGACCGGCGCGGCCGCCGTGCGCTCACGCCTGCAAGCTTCCGCCGTCGCCGGCTTCACTCGTTTCGTCGGCCGCGAGCGCGAAATGGACGCGCTGAACACAGCGCTGGAGCGCGCCGGCACTGGCCTGGGGCAGGTGGTTGCGGTAGTCGGCGAGCCCGGCGTCGGCAAGTCGCGCCTGTATTACGAATTCATCCACTCGCATCGAACGCGGGACTGGCTGGTGCTGGAAAGCGGCTCGGTGTCGCATGGCAAGGCGACGGCCTATCTGCCGCTTGTCGATCTGCTCAAAAACTATTTCCAGATCGAGAACGCCGACGACGCGCGGCGCATCCGCGAAAGGGTCACCGGCAAGCTCCTGACGCTCGACGATACCTTGCGCCCGATGCTACCGGCGTTCCTGGCGCTGCTCGATGTTCCGGTCAATGATTCCGTTTGGCTTGACAGCGATCCGGCACAGCGCCGCCGTCGCACGCTCGATGCCTGCCGTGCGCTGCTGCTCCGGGAAGCGCAAGTGCAGCCGACCATTGTGGTCTTCGAAGACCTGCACTGGACGGATAGCGAGAGCCTCGCCTTCATCGACAGCCTGATCGAGAGCCTGCCGAAAGCGCCGATCCTTCTACTGCTGAATTTCCGCCCGGAGTTTCAGGACCGTTGGAGCGCCAAGAGCTATTACTCGCGCGTCCGCATCGATCCCCTGCAGGCGAAGGGTTCGGAGGAGTTGCTGCAGGACAAACTTGGCGCCGATGCCTCACTCCGCGCACTCAAGCAACTTCTTATTGAGCGCACCGAAGGCAACCCCTTTTTCCTGGAAGAGAGCGCCCGCACCTTGATCGAGAGTGGCGCGCTGGACGGCAGGCGCGGCAACTATCGCCTGGTAGCACCGATCACCACCATTGCGTTGCCGGTAACCGTGCAATCGGTGCTCGCGGCGCGCATCGACCGGCTCGGGCCCGAAGACAAGCGGTTGCTGCAATCCGCATCGGTGATCGGTAAGGATTTCGCCTTGGCACTGCTCGGCGACATCGCCGACGCCGATGTTGACACCGTGCAACGCGGCCTCGCCAACCTGCAAGCCGCCGAGTTCATCTACGAGACCCGACTGTTCCCGGATCGGGAATATACCTTCAAGCATGCGTTGACACATGATGTCGCGTACAGCGGCCTGCTGGCCGAGCGCCGGCAGTTGTTGCACGCGAACATCGTCGAGGCGATCGAGCGCCTGCACGCCGATCGCTTGACCGAATATGTGGATCGCTTAGCCTATCACGCGACGCGCGGCGCGCTCTGGGAGAAGGCGCATACGTTCGGTGTGCAGGCCGGTCGCAGGGCGGCGGCGCAATCCGCCAATCGCGCGGTGCTCGAAGCGTTTCAAGGCGCGCTAACGGCACTTGAGTATCTACCCGAGACGCCGCGAACAATCGCCGAAAACATCGATCTTCGCTTCGAATTGCGCGACGCGCATTTTGTGCTGAGCGAAATGGCCCCCATTTTGCCGCACCTTGAAAAAGCGCAAGCGCTGGCGGAACGCATTGGCGATCGCGAGCGGATGGCGCTCGCGATGCTTTACAAAAGCGCCTTCCACTGGGTCCGGGGCGAACATCACCTCGCTGTCGAGACCAGCCTGCGTGGGCTTGCGGCGGCGGAGGAACTCGACAGCTGGGAATTGCGCGGCTTGGCACACTACCGAGTCGGCACGGCGCTGCTGTTTTTGGGCGATCACATCGCCGCGGCCGATCACTTGCGCAAAAGTGTTGCAACGCTCGACCACGAAGCAGGACGGACGCTGCGGCGCTTCGGAGGGCTAGTACTTGCCTTTAGCGCGTCCTTCGCCGCGTGGGCCCTTGCGGAACTCGGCGAATTCGTCGAAGCCGAGACCGTAGGTCGGATGGGTTTTGATCTGGCCGTTCAGGCCAACCATGCCTACAGCATGGGCGTTGCGAGCTTTGGCCTCAGTCATACATTGCTTCGTCGAGGCCACATCGCCGATGCAATCAACGTGTTGGAGCGAGGCTACGAGCAAATCAAGCTGCACAACGTCGAAGCCCTGTCCGATCAAGTGGTAAGCCGATTGTGTTATGCCTACGCTAAAGCCGGACGCGGCGAGGAAGCCCGTGCGATCGGCCCGAGCGAAATTGCGGATTTCTCCTTCGTGTCGAGCACGCATTTTTTGCTGGCCGCCATTGGCATCCAGAGCGACCGGATCGAATTGACCCTGCGCCAGACTCGCGAAGCCCATCAACGCGCAAATTTGCGGGGCGAGCGGGGAAACATCGCGTGGATGGAACATCTTTTCGGCGATATCGCCATGAGCGATAGTTCGCCTGAGCTTTCGGCCGCTGAGAAACACTATCGCACGGCTGCCGCGATCGCCGACGAACTCAGTATGCGACCATTGTTGGTGGAATGCCGCCTCGGTCTCGGAGCAGTTGCCCGGAGTGCAGGTCGCGAGAGTGAAGCACGATCGCAGTTTCAGTCAGCACTTACAATGGCGGAAGATATGGGTATCGAGTCTGCGGTCGCCAGGGCACGCGGATATTTGCAAGCGACTTGAGTAATTGCCCCGTTGAATCTCCCTGATTTTGTTGCAGTGCGTGCGTCCGCAAATGATGCTGTGGACGGCTCCTCCACCGGCACGTGAGTGCCATGGATGTGGGTGCTGTTAAAGCCCCTACGATTCGGAGGAGCCAAGTCATACAAACGATCACGACAATCGGTCTCGACATTGCCAAATCGGTATTTCAGGTCCACGGCGTTGATAACGATGGCAAAGTGGTTATCCGCCGTCAGCTGAAGCGTCGCTACGTCCTGGCGTTCTTTGAGAAGCTGCAGCCCTGCCTGGTCGGCATCGAGGCCTGTGCCTCGTCACACCATTGGTCACGCGAGCTGCAGGCACTTGGCCATACCGTGCGGTTGATG
>DATMKO010000163.1:0-11148 GCA_035571175.1 Steroidobacteraceae bacterium
CGCGGCGGCGATCATGGGCGCGGTGTCGCGGCTGCCGTCGCGGATGACCCCGGGCCAACGCAGTAAATCCAATACATCGATGCGGGCGCCCGTTCCCGCCTGCGCGGCGATCTGCTGCGCACGCGAGGTCAAGGAAGCCAGTAATTCGGAGTCGACTTCGAGCTGGGTCGCGGCAACCGCGGGCCTGAAATGCAGCGAACACTCGACTTTTCCGCGGCGTACGGCGGCGGCAACAATGGCGCGAAAATCCGACTCCGCAGCGCGGAATTCCTCGGGCAGGCGACATCCCAGCTCGAGAAAACGATGGTTGACCGTCTTTATTTCCCAGGCCAGCAATCCCCAGGGGAACTGCCGCTCGCGGCGGGCGAAGCCGGTCATGCTACGAATCATAGGGGTCGTCCGCAAAATCGGCCATAATCGTTGATCTTGGGAGTTTATCAGATCGAGGAGCGGGCATTGCAGATCGAAACCGCGGACGTAAGCCTGATCGGGCACCGCGAAGAAAATCAGGACCGGGTTGCCGTGGCCGCAGCGGACCAGGCAGTGCTGCTGGTGGTGATCGACGGCATGGGCGGTCATGCGGAGGGCGCGCGCGCCGCCGAAACCGCGCTCGCGACCCTGGTCGAAGCATTCTGGCAAACGCCGCATCCTATTTTTGATCCGCTGGGTTTCCTGCACTTGTCGCTGGGAAGAGCCCATGAGGAAGTCGTGAAGCTCGGCGTGGGTTTAAGCGTCGAGGCTCGGCCGCGCGCCACCTGCGCGGTATGCCTGGTGCAGGAGGCCGCCGCCTATTGGGCGCACGTCGGCGACAGCCGCATCTATCAACTGCGCCAGTCGCAGGTTTTGGAACGCACGCGCGACCACAGCCACGTGGAAGTGCTGCTGCGCGAAGGCCTGATCACCGAAGCAGAGGTTCACGGGCATCCGATGCGCAACTACGTCGAATGCTGTCTCGGCGGCGATGCGGCGCTGCCGGAGATGACCATATCGGCGCGACGCAGGCTCAAATCCGGCGACGTGCTGTTGCTGTGCACGGACGGCCTGTGGGCAAACCTCAAAGATCAGGATTTTGTGCGTTTCGCACAGAGCCAGGCCAAGCCGCTGCGCGATTCGCTCACCGATCTGGGCACGCAAGCCGTGGATGCGTCCGCGCCTTACAGCGACAACACCAGTGCGGCCGCCCTGCGTTGGCGGGCAGCATGAGCATTCGGCCGAGCGGCCGAGCCCCAGACCAACTGCGCGAGCTCACGTTTGCACGCGGCTATACCCAGCATGCCGAAGGATCCGTGCTGGTTGGGTTTGGAGCAACGCGGGTATTGTGCACGGCGAGCATCGAGGACAGTGTGCCGGGATTTCTACGCGGGACTGCACAGGGCTGGGTGACCGCCGAATACGGAATGCTGCCGCGCGCCACCCATACCCGCTCGGCTCGAGAGGCGGCGCGCGGCAAACAGACCGGCCGCACCCAGGAGATTCAGCGGCTGATCGGTCGGGCGCTGCGCGCGGTGGTGGATCTCAAAGGACTGGGAGAGCGCACGGTCACCATCGATTGCGATGTGCTGAAGGCCGACGGCGGTACGCGCACCGCGGCGATCACCGGCGGGTTCGTGGCGCTCGCGGATGCCATCGACACGCTGCTCAACAAGCGTGCAATTGCCGCCAACCCGCTGCACGGACAGGTGGCTGCCGTGTCGGTGGGCATCTACCGAGGGACGGCGGTGCTCGATTTGGATTATGCCGAGGATTCAAACGCGGAAACCGACATGAACGTGGTCATGAACAGCGGCGGCGGCTTCGTCGAGGTACAGGGCACTGCAGAAGGCCACGCGTTTCGGCGCCATGAACTGGATAAGTTACTGGACCTCGCGACGCATGGAATTGCGCAATTGCATGCCGCACAGCAGAACGCCCGCGCCTCTTGAGCGCTTGGTTGTCGCCAGCGCCAACACAGGCAAGCTGCGCGAATTTAAGTCCCTGCTGGAGGGACTGCCCTTCGAGCTGACCAGCCTCGCGGAACTCAAGCTGCCTTCGCCCGAGGAATCGGGTGCGAGCTTTCTCGAGAACGCGACATTGAAGGCGCGCCATGCCGCCGGCTTGAGCGGATTGGCGGCAGTGGCCGACGATTCGGGACTCGAAGTCGAAGCGCTGGGCGGAGCTCCGGGCCTCTTCTCGGCCCGGTACGCGGGCGACGGCGCCGGCGATACGGCCAATAACGCCAAACTGCTGCGAGAGCTTCAAGGCATACCGATGGAACGGCGCCGGGCTCGCTATCGGTGCGCACTGGTCTTCGTTTCCACGGCCGAGGATCCAGCGCCGCTCGAGGCCGAAGGCGTGTGGGAGGGATTCATACTCGAAGCGCCGCGCGGCTCCGGCGGCTTCGGCTATGACCCGTATTTTTGGCTGCCCGAGCTCAAGCTGACCGCGGCCGAGCTCGACTCCGCCGTCAAGAACCGGCTCAGTCACCGCGGCACGGCAATGCGGGCGCTGCGCGCGCAGCTCGAGCGCAAGTGAGCAAGGCATCGCTTGCCCTGTACGTGCACATGCCATGGTGCGTGCGCAAATGCCCATATTGCGATTTCAACTCGCATCAATTGAAGTCGGCGCAGCCGGAGGCGTCCTATATCGACGCGCTCATTCGGGACTTCGACATCGAGGCGCCGCGCCTCGAGGACCGTGTTATCGACACGGTATTCTTCGGCGGCGGCACTCCGAGCTTGTTCCCGCCTGAGGACTTCGCGCGCTTGTTGGGTGCATTGCGGCAGCGGATCGCATTTGCGCCCGACGCCGAAATCACCCTGGAGGCAAACCCCGGGACCATCGAGCGCGGTCGATTCTCAGGCTACGCCGAAGCGGGCATCAACCGCGTCTCGTTAGGCGCGCAGACATTCGAGCCGCGCGCGCTAGAGCGGTTGGGCCGCATTCACTCGGCCGAGGATACGCATCGCGCGGTCGCGGAACTGCGCGCCGCAAAACTCGATAATTTCAACCTCGATTTGATGTACGCGCTGCCGGAACAATCGCTACAGGAAGCGCTCAACGACGTGAACATGGCCTGCTCGCTGGCGCCATCACATATTTCCTACTATCAATTGACCCTCGAGCCCGGCACGGTTTTTCATTCGCGCCCCCCGCCGCTGCCCGACGAGGATGCAGCGTGGCAAATCCAGTGCGCCGGGCAGAAGTTGCTCGCGGCGGCCGGCTACCGGCAATACGAGGTGTCCGCGTATGCGAGGGAGGGCGCGCGCTGCCGGCACAACCTCAATTATTGGCTGTTCGGCGATTACTTAGGGATAGGCGCCGGCGCCCACGGCAAACTAAGCCTATCGAAGCCCGCGCAAATCTTGCGTACCGTAAAGCCCAAACAGCCGCGGGAATACCAGGCGGAAATCCGTCGCGCCGGAAGCGCCGAGGACGCCGGCGGCGCAGATGCCGCTATGCTGAGTGCGGTGGGCGCGGGCAGCTTCATTGCCGTCAAGGATCTGCCGTTCGAATTCATGCTAAACGCGCTGCGCCTCAACGAGGGATTTACCAATGATTGCTACCAGGAGCGCACCGGGCTGGGGCTGCAGTCGGTGGGCGAAAACCTGTCGCGCGCCAAGGAGCGCGGTCTTGTGGTCGAACGGCCCGATGGCTGGCAACCCAGTGAACTCGGGCGGCGGTTCCTCAATGATCTTCAGGCAAGTTTCTTGGCTTGAGGATATACACAAGGCCCAAGCTCCCTACGCATATTGGGACCTACAGCACATTGCACCTGAAGTAGGTAAGATGCTTCTTATAAACCACTGAATTATAAAATAAAAGTGACTTGTCTATTTTTTGATCAAGTTAACATTTATGCGAATTTCCGCAGTATGAATCACCTGCGACGCTTGCCATCCACAGACTTATCCACAGTTATTGTGGACAAATATGTCGAAGTGTTATGACACAAGGGCTTACCGTTTCAATTATGCGAACGTTCTTGTCTGCCAGCCCAAGTGCGCATATCATTCGCGGCCCCGTTTTTGGCGTTGATTTTCACGATCTAGCCGGAAGATAAGGGTCCAAGGCGTGGCGGTCGCTATCAGCGCATCGATTCTGCCGCAACAGATACTAGAGGTTCCAATGAAAGCCGGCATTCACCCAGAATACAAACAGATCATGGTCACCTGCACCTGCGGGAACAAGTTCGAGACGCGCTCGACCATCGGCCATGATTTACAGGTCGAAGTGTGTTCCAACTGCCATCCCTTCTATACGGGCAAGCAGAAAATTGTAGATACCGGCGGCCGTGTCGATAAATTCCGCAAGAAGTACGCAGTAGGCGCGAAGGTCTAGCGGCACGAGTTCTTGAGGATGCGCGCCGCGCGCTCCCTCATCCATCGCGATGCTCGCGTCGTCGGCCAAGTGCTGACGCGGATCGCGCGCGCGATGCGCTCGCTTGATTCCGTGGTACGGCCGTGCAAGGCTGGGAAGTTCGAATAAACGAGACGCGTCGGACCAAAGGCGAATGAGCACGAAATACGAACTCAAGAATCTTGACACCGGCAAGACAAGCCAACTGGAGGCCATCCCCGGAACGATCGGGCCCGATGTGCTCAACATCTCGAATTTAACCAAGGACCAGGGCGTATTCACCTTCGACCCCGGTTTCATGGCGACCGCCAGCACCGCCAGCCAGATCACTTACATCGACGGCGACTCAGGGGTCTTGCTGTATCGCGGCTATCCGGTCGAGCAGCTGGCCGAGAAGTCGTGCTTTCTGGAAGTCGCCGCGCTGCTCATCAACGGCAAGCTGCCGACCAAGGCGGAACTCGACGCGTTCCAGTATTCGATCACGCGGCACACCATGGTCAACGAGCAATTATTGCGGTTTTTCCAGGGTTTCAATAACGATGCGCATCCGATGGCGATGGTCTCGGCGGTGGTTGCGTCGATGGCCGCCTTCTATCACGACACCACGCACATAGGCGATCCGCGACATCGCGAAATCTTTGCCCACCGCATCATCGCAAAACTGCCGACCATCGCCGCCGCCGCCTACAAGCACAACATGGGCCAGCCGTTCATCTATCCGCGCAACGACCTGCGCTACTGCGCGAACATGCTCAACATGTTCTTCGCCGTTCCCTGTGAGCCGTATGCGATCGATCCGGTCGCGGCTGAAGCGCTGGATCTTTTGTTCATCCTGCACGCGGATCACGAGCAAAACGCCAGCACCTCGACCGTGCGTCTGGCCGGCAGCACCGGCGCGAATCCCTATGCCGCCATTTCCGCCGGCGTGTCCGCGCTCTGGGGTCCGGCGCATGGCGGCGCGAATGAAGCGGTCCTGGACATGCTGGACAGCATCGGCTCGGTCGCCAACATCCCCAAATTCCTCGCGCGCGTGAAGGACAAGAACGACACTGTGCGGCTCATGGGCTTCGGTCACCGCGTGTACAAGAACTTCGATCCGCGCGCCAGGATCATCCGCGAGATGTGCTATCGGGTTCTGGAAAAGCTCGGCAAGGTCAATAATCCGCTGTTCGACCTGGCGCTGCGCCTGGAGGAGATCGCGCTCAAGGACGAGTACTTCGTGTCGCGAAAACTGTATCCCAATGTCGATTTCTACTCCGGCATCATCTACAGCGCATTGGGGATACCGCGTTCCATGTTCACTGTGATGTTTGCGATTGCGCGTACCGCCGGCTGGGTGGCGCATTGGCAGGAAATGGTCTCGGATCCGCATATGAGAATCGGCCGCCCTCGCCAGCTCTATACCGGTCCCACACAGCGAGACTATCTGCCGATCGAAAAGCGCTGATCGATGCCGGCCACCGTCCACGCCCCGTTGTGCGCAGCGTTTGCCCTGCTCCTGACCGCTGCAGTGGCGAGTGTCGCGGCAGACCCTGCGCCACCGGTGCTGGTCCCGGAAAAAAATCCCTGTAGTGCGCGCGCGGAACCAGTCGCCACCGGCTCCGCGCAATGGAACGGCTGGGGACGGGATCTTGACAATACGCGCTATCAACCGGAGCCCGCAATTCGCGCCACCGACGTCACGAAGCTGGCATTGAAGTGGGCCTTTGGCTACCAGAGCGGCACGGAATTCGGCCAACCCACCGTGGTGGACGGCAGAGTGTTCGTCAGCAGTTCCGCGGGCAGGATTTACTCGCTGGATGCGATGACCGGCTGCACGTACTGGACTTTTGACGCCCCTGCCGGCAGCCGCACGGCGATCTTCATCGGCGAGCTTGGGTTAAGCAAGCGTGCCGTGCTGCCGAAGAAGCTGAAACGCACGCTGGCGCATCTTGATGTCATCAAGGCGCCGAGCGCCGCGTTCTTCGGCGACGACAGCGGTACGGTGTACGCGCTCGACGCGCAGAAAGGCACCCTGCTGTGGAAATCGCAGGTCGATACGCATCCGCTGGCACGCATCATGGGCGCGCCGACGCTGTACAACGACCGCTTGTACGTGGCGACTGCCTCGACGGAAGATAAAATGGCGGGAAATCCCGGCTACGGCTGCTGCACCTTTCGCGGCAGCGTCGTGGCGCTCGACATCGGCAGCGGGCGGACCGTCTGGAAGAGCTACACCGTGCTCGAAGAACCGCAGCCCACGCGCAAGAACAGTGCGGGCGTGCAGGAATTCGGCCCCGCGGGCGCCGCCATCGTCTCGTCGCCGACCATCGATCCCAAGCGCAACGTGCTGTACGTGGCCACGGGCGGTTCCGCGACGGGGTTGGAGCAGTCGCTTACCGATGCGGTGGCCGCATTCGACTTGAGCGACGGCAAGCTGCGCTGGGTCAAGCAGCTCAATGTCAAGGGCGAGGCAGCGTCGAGCGGCTTTCTAAGTTCGCCGATACTCCGGACCTTGAGCACCGGCAATCAAATCATATTGGCCGGTCAGATGTCGGGTGTCGTCTACGGACTCGACCCGGATCATGGCGGGGAAATTCTCTGGCAAACGCGAATTGGCGCTTCCGGCACGGCAGCCGGCACCGGCGCGGTGCCGGGCGCGGATGCCGGCGGCGGAATTGCGTGGGGCGGGTCGGCCGACCATCGCAATTTCTACGCGGCGCTGTCCGGCTTGGCATCGCAGCCCGTCAATGCGAGCGGCAGTCTCACGGCGCTCGACATGAAAACCGGCGTGGTCCGCTGGAGCGCGCCGGCGCCGCAGCCTGCGTGTGCATGGGGCGGCGATTGCTGGCATGCGCAGGCGCAAGCAGTGACGGTGATGCCGGGCGTTGCATTCTCAGGATCGATGGACGGCCACTTGCGCGCCTATTCGACCATCGACGGCAAGATTCTCTGGGATTTCGACACCGCCAAAGCATTTCAGACCCAGAACGGGGTTCGCGCCAGCGGCGGCCCGTTGGATCATGGCGGGGCCACCGTCGTGAACGGCAGCGTTTACATCAACTCGGGCAATGCCCTGCTGGCCTTTTCCGTCGATGCAAAATAGGACGCGAGAAATATCTATGGCATGTTCAAAGCGCATTGTTCTTCTTGGGTTGGGCCTTGGTGTCATCGGCGCGGCGCAGGCCGCCGCTCATGCGGGCGAAGCAGTCCAACCTCAGGCGCTGGAAAACTCGGTGGTGAAGATTTTTTCGACCATGCGCCAACCCGATCCTTTCAAGCCCTGGACCAAGCAGGCGCCCAGTGAGGTGACGGCCTCTGGTGTGGTAATCGAAGGCAAGCGCATCCTGACCAACGCGCACGCCGTGCTGTACGCCAGCCAGGTGCAGGTTCAGGCGAATGCAGCGGGCGACAAAGTATCGGCGACGGTGCTGGCCGTCGCGCCGGGAATCGATCTGGCTGTGCTGCAGCTCGATGATCCCAGCTTCTTCGACAGCCATCCGCCGGTCGCGCGCGCCTTGAAGCTGCCGCAGATCAAGGATTCGGTGCTGGCGTACGGCTTTCCCACCGGCGGTTCGTCGCTGTCGATCACCAAGGGTATCGTGTCGCGCATCGAATTCGCCTCCTACAACTATCCGGTGTCGGGCCTGCGAATTCAGATCGATGCGGCCATCAATCCCGGCAATAGCGGCGGTCCAGCCATTGCCGGCGACAAGATGATCGGCCTGGCCTTCAGCCGTCTGGGAGGCGATACCCAGAACATCGGCTACATCATTCCGAACGAAGAGGTCGAGTTGTTTCTCAAGGATATTGCCGACGGTCACTACGACGGCAAGCCCAGCATGTACGATGACTTGCAGACATTGGAAAATCCGGCCCTGCGCCAGTTTCTGAAGCTCGACAAGAGCGTCGAGGGCATGGTGGTGCATCGGCCGGACAAGACCGATGCTTCGTATCCGCTCAAGGAATGGGACGTGATTACCCGCATCGGCGACACGCCCATCGACAATCAAGGGATGGTCAAGATCGACAAGGATTTGCGCGTGAACTTCGCCTACATGATCCAGAGGGTGGCCAAGGACGACAAGCTGCCGCTGACGGTGGTGCGGGCCGGCAAGCCGCTGCAGATCGAACTGCCGGTGTCGGCCAACCGCCCAATCCTCGCTCCCGATCTGCACGGCGAGTATCCGTCGTATTTCGTCTACGGGCCAATCGTGTTTTCGCGGGCGACGCGGCAATTTTTATCGGCGTTCGAGAACAACGCCGGCTTGCTGCGGGTCTTGAGCTTCGTGAAGAGTCCCCTGGTCACCAAGGTTTTCGACGCCCCGACCCCCGAGCTCGAGGAGCTGGTCATCATCTCGTCGCCTTTTTTTCCGCACAAGCTGGCGAATGGCTATTCCAACGCCACCGGCTCGGTGGTGTATTCGATCAACGGCACGCCGGTGAAAAGCCTCAAGCACCTGGTCGCGCTGCTGCGCGACCTTACGGACCCGTTCGTCACCATTGAATTTGCCAGCCGCAGCGGCGAGGCACTGGTTTTTTCCCGGCCCGCGATCGTGGCGGCCACGGACGAGATCCTGACCGACAACGGCGTGCGGGCGCAGGGCTCGCCGGACATGCTGGCCGTGTGGCAGGCGAAGCCGGCGAATTGACAGGCGCTCCGCACCTACCTTGAGCCTGGTCAATTCGCGTCGACCAGCTCCGACACTTCGCGCGCATCGGCGCGCTTCATGGGCCGGCCGTCGACCGGCGAGTACGGCGATTGACGGATGCCGTCGATGGGGAACACCGTCGCATCGACGGTGCGGCCGTTTGCCTCGAACCGCAAGGCGGGGTAGTTGACGCTGCGTTCCGCGTCCATCTTGACGCGCCGTTCGTAGAATTCATGCGGAACGCCGATCTCGAGCAGGCGAATGGCGACCGCCTCGGAAGCATCCGCGAATAGATGCAGGTTGATATCGCTGTAATTGGTCGCCGTTCCGGTGAGCACCGACCCGACCAGGCGCGGCTGGAACTCGGCCAGGATGCGCATGGTGTCGAGAGCGATGCGCCGTTGTTCCTTCAGGGTGTGGTGATGGGTATCGCGCCCGAACAGCCGCTGATGCGCGCGCAGCGCATCCTCGATTTCGATGTTCTTCGGCAACACCGCGACATCGTTCACTCCGAGCCGATCCGCCGCTTTGCGTTTGGCCTGCAGAAAATCTTCAATGCCGTGTTCGGCCATGATCCTTGCGGCCTCCTGCGCAAGAGCGCGGCGTAGATCCTCGGCACGCTGCGAAAACTTCTTTGCCATGGGCGTCTAGAATAACGGTTTATCGGCGTCCGGGTTCGTGTTCGACCCCTCGTACACTTCGGATTTGGGAAGATTCCCCTCCATGAATTTTTCCATGATGCCGTTGGGGTTATCGGAGCTCGCCAGCAGTCCGGTCTGCGGCGAGATGCGCACGCTGACGATGCCCTCTGGGATAGGCACCGGATGCCGGGCGGTGCCGGCGAGCGCTTCGTGCATGAAATAGGTCCAGGTCGGCACCGCCACACGGGCCGCCTGATCGTCAAAGCCGCCCAAGGAGCGGTCCGCGTCGAACCCGGTCCAGACCGTGGTGACGATATCGCCGTTGAAGCCATTGAACCAGGCATCGTGAAAATCGTTGCTGGTGCCGGTTTTGCCGGCAATATCGTCGCGATTGAGCGTGCGGGCGCGCTGGCCGGTGCCGCGCTTGATGACATCCGCCATCATGTCCGCCAGTAGATAGGCGATCTGCGGCTTGATGATCTGCGGCGCCAGATTTTTCGGCGGAATCAGCGTCTTGCCATCGTGCGCGGCCTCGTCCTCGAGTCCGGCCCGCCCGCGCTCGACTCTGGCCTGCGAGGGCGCGCTCACACGGCCGCATTGCGGGCAGGCAATTGCAGGGTCCGCCTGCTGCAGCACCTTGCCGGCCGCATCTTCGACGCGGTCGATGTAGTAGGAACTGACCTTGAAGCCGCCGTTGGCGAAGGTCGAATAGCCGATGGCAACCTGCAGCGGGCTCAACTCCGCGGTACCCAGGGCCAGAGTCAGGTCATCCGGCAGCTGCGATTTGTCGAAACCGAATCGGGTCACGTAGTTCCAGGCGTAGTCCAAGCCGATGGCGCGCATCAGGCGCACGGACACCAGATTCTGGGAATGCACCAGTGCTTCGCGCAGGCGCACCGGACCGTAAAACTTGTCGGTATCCTCATGGGGGCGCCAGGATTTCTCGTTGCCCTGCTCATCGATCACCACCGGCGCGTCGAGGACGACGCTGGCCGGCGTGAATCCCTTGTCGAACGCCGCCGCATACACGAAGGGCTTGAATCCCGAACCGGGCTGGCGCCTGGCCTGGGTCACGCGGTTGTACTTGCTCTGGAAGAAATCAAATCCGCCGACCAGGGCCACGACCGCGCCATCCTTTGGGTCCACGGATACCAGCGCGCTTTGCGCCTCGGGTACCTGCACGAACATCAGGGATTCAGCGCTGCGCCCGACGGTGTAAATCACGTCGCCGGGGCTCAAGATCTCCGACGCTTGCGTGGGCGCGCGGTCAACTTTTTCATCGGGCAATTCGCGCCGCGCCCAGGACAGCTTTTCCCAGGGCAGCTCGACCAACCCTAAATCCTTGACGTAGATCTTGGCGCTCCTGGCCTCGACCTTTTCCACGATCGCGGGCCGCAAGCCGCCGATGACGGGGAACTCCTCGAGCTGCCCGTCCAGCTCGGCGGCAGTGGTATTCCTGGTCAGATCGACTTTGGCGGTCGCGCCGCGATAGCGATGGCGGCGGTCGTATTCCATCAGCCCGGTGCGAAGCGCCACGGTGG